>JBGPLD010000009.1:0-12746 GCA_041486325.1 Gammaproteobacteria bacterium | reverse complement strand
TGACCGTCATGCTTTCCGGCATGTAACAGACAACCTCGTCGCGGGTGCGAAAGATTTCGCGCGGAACGCCGTCCAGGGCCTCAAGCTTCTCGTGCAGCCCGGCGGCGTCGACCAGGTGGGTGATGCGGGAGGTTTCGACCTGCTGCCCATGCTGGTACACGAACGTGCCGGTGTAATTGAGTTTCCGCGTCGCCGCGTAAATGCGCTGCAGCCATTGAAGCGCGGTCGTATCGGTCTGGGCAATGGCGGGCGGGACGGCCGTCGGGAACGCGAGGATCATGACCGCCAGAATTCCCGGCGCTCCCACCGGAAGGTTCATTTGCGCCCGCCCTCGCGCGTTTCGCTGACGGCGCGAACATAGGTCGCAACGCCTTGCATTGCGCTCGTATGGGAATAGGGCTGATGCGCGAGCAGGTAATTTTCGTTCTCGGGGGAAGCGCGGCGCGCGCTCGATTCCGACCCCGGCACGCCTGTATCCGGCACTGCGGCCGAATTGGCGGCGAGCTGCGGCTCGCCGCGCATTTCCGGCAAAGCAGTCCAGACGACCAGAACCACCGCCGCGACGGCGGCGACCGCTGGCACGATGTATCGCGCCGCCCGTACAATTGCGGCCCCATTGGACCGCGGCGCAAGCACGGTGGGTTCCTGTACGAGCCGGGCTACGACGCGGCTGCTGCAGCCTGGGCTGAAATGCCCGCGCAGCGCGTCGCCGATGAGGTGATATGTATCCCAGGCACGCCGCAAATCGGCGTCGCTTTTCAGGCGACCGAGGTGTGCCCGCAACTCCTCGCCGCGGAGCTCGCCATCGATCAGTGCAGACAGTTTGTCATTCATTCCTCACCACCTCTGGTCTTCGCGCGTCCCCAGCAGCGGACGCAGCCTCTCGGCGATCGCCTCTCTGGCGCGAAATATCCTCGATCGTACCGTGCCGATCGGACAATTCATGATCGTCGATATTTCCTCGTAGCTCAGGCCTTCGATCTCGCGCAGCGTGATCGCGTTACGCAACTCTTCCGGCAGCTGCTCCATGGCATCGTCAATCGTGCGCGCGATTTCCTTCGACATCAGCAAGCTCTCCGGCGTGTTGATATCGCGCAACTGCTCGCCGTCCTCGAAGCTTTCGGCCTCCTCCGAATCGAACTCGGTTACGGTCGGAGCGCGCCGTCCCCTCGCCACGAGGTAATTCTTGGCGGTGTTGATTCCGATACGGTACAACCATGTATAGAACGCACTATCGCCGCGGAACGAAGGCAGCGCCCGGTACGCCTTGATGAATGCCTCCTGCGCGACATCTTCCACTTCTGCCGGGTCCCGGATAAACCGCGCCAGCAACCGCGCCAGCTTGCGCTGGTATTTCGACACCAGCAGCGCGAAGGCATGCTTGTCGCCCCGCTGGGCCCGCTCGACCAGCTGCCGGTCGACATCCCGGTCACTCATCTGCCGCCGTCCCTGACGAAGCGTCGCCGCGCTTCTGTTTGAAGTTATCCACAGACGGCGGCAAGTATACCCCGCGTCTGGGGTACCTCGGCTTCGCCTTGCACCTAAAGACCCGCTGACCCCGAAATAGTTCAGCAGGGCCTGATGTTAGTCGAGCTTTGCCGGGTCCCCGATCTTCCGCCGGCCTGATTCACGGCGCAAGCGCAGCCAGACCCGGAGGCGTCTCAAGTCGTCGCACGGAGCGGAATCGGGAAGAAGCACAATCCACTTGTGTCGCGGAGCCGACGCATCGAGCCGCATCACCACAAGAAGGGCCGAGACGAAATGGTTATTGCCAAGTTTCACTTCGTGCCAGTGGCCGTTGCGGTCCTGCCAGGCCGTGCGTCCGTCGGCGTGCACCTCCAGCGACACCGCGGCTCCAGCCGACGCATGAAGCGACTCGGCCACAAGCGCAACAGCGGACACCAGGATCGCAGCGACTACCAGATACAAAGGCCAGCCGGCAAGACTGATGAATGCCGCCAGAAAGGCAAGCGCGTGGGCGGCGCCCAAGAGACCTTCCAGAAGATGCGAAGGCTTGATCGCTATTCGCAGTATCGGTGCTTCTGCGGCCGCCATCGGTCCTTACGTTCAAGCCTTACCCGCCCTCCAGCGACAGCAAGCGCCGTGAGGCGTTACTTCACATCAGGCAGGGTGCCGGAAAAGGCGGCCAATCAGATACGCTTGAAGATCAGCGTGCCGTTGGTTCCACCGAATCCGAATGAATTGGACAGCGCCGCGCGAATCGGAATGCGCCGCGCCGTGTTCGGAACGTAGTCCAGGTCGCAGGCAGGATCCTGGTTCAGCAGATTTGCCGTCGGCGGCGCTACCTGCTCCTGGATCGCCAGCACCGAGAATATCGCTTCGACCCCTCCGGCCGCGCCAAGCAAATGGCCGGTCATGGATTTGGTCGAGCTGATGGCAAGCTTTTTTGCATGATCGCCGAAGCACCGCTTTACAGCCACGGTTTCGGCGATGTCGCCGAGCGGAGTCGACGTGCCGTGAGCGTTGATGTAGTCGATGTCGTCCCGGTTGAGCCCCGCGTTGCGCAGAGCGTTTGACATGCAGCGTGCAGCGCCTTCGCCGTCTTCCTGGGGCGCAGTCATGTGATAGGCGTCGCCGCTCATGCCGTAGCCCGCGAGCTCGGCGTAAACCTTGGCGCCGCGCTTTTTCGCGTGCTCGTATTCCTCCAGAACCAAGACTCCGGCGCCTTCGCCCAGCACAAAGCCGTCGCGATCCCTGTCCCATGGACGGCTCGCGGTCGCGGGATCGTCGTTGCGCGTCGACAATGCACGAGCCGCGGAAAATCCACCAACCGCAAGCGCCGAAACGCAGGATTCGGCGCCACCCGCAACCATGACGTCGCAGTCGCCGTACTCGATGAGCCGACCGGCGTCGCCTATGCAGTGCGCGGAGGTCGTGCATGCCGTGACCATCGCAAGATTAGGCCCCTTGAGGCCGAACATGATCGAAAGATTGCCGGCGATCATGTTGATGATGGTAGCGGGAATGAAGAACGGCGAGATCTTGCGCGGACCGCCCTTGAGCACTTCGTTGTGCGTGTTCTCGATCATCGGCAAGCCACCGATGCCCGATCCGATGTTCACGCCGATGCGGCCGGCATTGGCTTCGGTCACTTCCAGACCGCAGTCCTTGAAAGCCTGGATTCCTGCGGCCATTCCGAGATGGATGAAGCGATCCATGCGCCGCGCTTCTTTCGGCGACAGATAGGCGGCGACGTCGAAATTCTTGACCTCGCCGGCTATCTGGCAGGAAAGGGACGCCGGTTCGAAGTGCGTGATCCGCGCAATGCCGGATGCTCCGGACAGGGCGCCGGCCCAAGCTTCGGCAACGGTGTTACCGATCGGGCAAACGCTTCCTAGACCGGTAACAACAACACGACGGCGGCTCAAATCGACTCCGGCCGTGGAGGACAATCAGGCTTTTTTGGTGTGAGCGTTGATGTAATTGACGGCTTGCTGCACGGTTGTTATTTTTTCCGCTTCCTCGTCCGGGATTTCCGTCTCGAACTCTTCTTCAAGTGCCATTACCAGCTCGACGGTGTCGAGCGAGTCTGCGCCCAGGTCGTCTACGAACGAAGACTCGTTCTTGATTTCCCCCTCGTTCACGCCTAGCTGCTCCGCGACGATCTTCTTGACGCGCTGTTCAACGTTTTCCATTTTCGGGCTCCTTCCCCCTGATTTGGTGAAGTCGAATTTCGGAAGCTGCGGATTGTAGCAGAATCGGGTCTGGTGCCGGAAACATCAGTCAGCTCATGTACATGCCGCCGTTAACATGCAGGGTCGCGCCGGTGACGTAGGCGGCATCCGGCGAAGCGAGAAACGCAACGACGGCGGCAACGTCCTCGGGCTTGCCCAGGCGTCCGAGCGGAATCTGTTCGCGCAGCGCTTCGCGCTGCGTTTCAGACAGCGCGCGGGTCATGTCCGTGTCAATGAAACCCGGCGCAACGCAGTTGACGGTGATGCCGCGGCTCCCGATCTCCCGCGCGAGCGATCGCGTCATTCCGGCGATACCGGCCTTGGCGGCAGAGTAGTTGATCTGGCCGGTGTTCCCGATCGAACCGACCACCGAGGTGATGTTGATGATGCGGCCGGTGCGGGCCTTTATCATGCCCCGCAGCACTGCTTTCGAAAGCCGGAACACTGAATTGAGGTTGGTATCGATCACCGCATCCCACTCGCTTTCCTTCATGCGCATGGCGAGGTTGTCCCGGGTGATACCGGCGTTGTTGACAAGAATGGCAATGCTTCCAAAGGCCTGCTCGATCTCGGAGACCAGGGTCTCGATGCGGGCTGCGTCCTTGACGTCGAGCACCGCACCCTTTCCGCTTACTTGCGCGCCGGCGAGGTCGGTTGCGATGGATTGCGCGCCGGCATCCGTCGTGGCGGTGCCGACTACGGTGGCGCCCTGTGCGCCGAGCGCCAATGCGATCGCCCTGCCGATTCCACGCGACGCACCGGTTACCAGCGCAACCTGGCCTTTCAGTTCCATCATGCTCTCTTGAAAAGTTGCACCGCCTGCTCGATACTCGCCCGGTCCGCAAGCGCCATGCCTTGCAGCCCGTCGGCGATGCGCCTGGCGAGCGGCGCGAGCACCTTTCCCGGTCCGCATTCGAGCATATGCGTCGCGCCGCGTGCCGCGATCTCCCTGACGCATTCGACCCAACGCACAGGATGGTCAGCCTGCCGCACCAGCGCCTCTTTGATCAGGGCGGGATCGTCATGACTTTTCACGTCTACGTTATGGATCACCGGATTACGCGGAGGGTGAATCCTGATTTCCGCCAGCGCCGCGCGCAGCCGCGCGGCCGCCGGCGCCATCAGCGATGAATGAAACGGCGCGCTCACCGGCAATCCGATGGCGCGTTTCGCGCCTCGCGCCTTTGCCGCCTCGATCGCCCGCTGCACGGCTCCGGCGCTTCCGGCGATCACGACCTGCCCTGGCGAGTTGAAATTTACTGCCTCCACGACTTCGCCGCACGCGGCTTCCGCGCATGCTGCCCGAACCGCGTTGTCGTCAAGTCCGATAATTGCCGCCATCGCACCTTGGCCCTGGGGGACTGCTTCCTGCATCGCCTGGCCGCGCAAGCGAACCAGAGGCAGGCAGTCGGCGAAGGAGATCGCACCGGCGACAACGAGGGCGGTATATTCGCCCAGGCTATGGCCGGCAAGCTGCCCGGGTTCGTCGCCGCCCAATTCGATCCATGCGCGCCAGACGCAGATACCCACGGTTACCATGACCGGCTGGGTATTCACGGTGCGATTGAGCTCCTCGACCGGTCCTTCCGCGATCAATTTCGTGACATCCTGACTCAGGATGTCAGAAGCTTCCGCCAGCGTCCGGCCGATCGCCGGCATGTCGCCGTAACCGGCCAGCATTCCCACCGACTGCGATCCCTGCCCCGGAAACACCATCGCGAGCTTCATCACTGAAAAACCTTCAACGCAAAGGACGCCAGGGAAAACTTTTTTCCGGGTTTCTTTGCATCCATGGCGTTCTTGGCGGTTGATCCCTTTTCCGCTACATCTGCACCAGCGCGGCGCCCCAGGTAAAGCCTCCCCCCACGCCCTCCAGCATGACCTTGTGCCCCGACCTGATGCGGCCATCGCCGATTGCAAGATCCAGAGCGAGCGGCACCGACGCCGCCGACGTGTTGCCGTGACGGTCGACCGTGATGACCAGTCTTGCCGCATCGACGCCGAGCCTTTTTGCCGTGGCCTCAAGAATTCGAACGTTGGCCTGGTGCGGAATGAGCCAGTCGATATCGGAAACTGCGAGACCGCACAGAGCGAGGGTCTCGCGCGCCACTTCGTCAAGAACCTTGACGGCGAACTTGAACACTGCCTGGCCGTCCATTTGAAGGTACGGCGAGCCTACTATCTTGCCGCCGCAGATGTTGCCGGGAACCGACAGGATATCAGCATAGGATCCGTCGGCTCGCAACACGCTCGCAAGCACGCCCGGCTTCGAATCGGCCTTGAGCACCACCGCGCCCGCGCCATCTCCAAACAATACCGCGGTGCCGCGGTCATTCCAGTCGAGGATGCGCGAATAGACCTCGGCACCCACGACAAGCGCACAGCGATACTGGCCCGAGCGGATGAACTTGTCCGCAATCGAAAGGGCATAAATGAATCCGCTGCATACCGCCTGCACGTCGAACGCCGCGCAATTCCGGATGCCGAGCTTGGCCTGCATGATGCAGGCGGTGCTGGGGAAAACGAAATCGGGCGTCGCCGTGGCGACGATGATGAGATCGATCTCTCCGGCGCCGACACCGGCCGGGGCGAGCGCCCGGCGGCAGGCCTCGGCGCCAAGGTCGCTCGAGGCCTGCGAGGCATCGGCGATATGGCGCTGGCGAATTCCGGTGCGCGTCCGGATCCACTCGTCCGAGGTGTCCAGGCGCTTCGCCAGATCGTCGTTGGTCACGATATTCACAGGCAGGCAGCTGCCGGTGCCGACGATGCGCGACCAGGTCATGCGGCCGGTTCCACCGTTTCGGAGGGTCCGAGCCGCAGCATCAGACGATGCAGCACTTCATTGCGCACCTCTTCCATGGCCCGCTCGATAGCGCGTTCGAAGCCGAATATATCGGCGGAGCCGTGGCTCTTCACGACGATGCCTCTCAGCCCGACCAGCGTAGCGCCGTTGTAGCGGCGCGGATCGACGCGTTTGCGGAATGCATGCAGCACCGGCATCACGGCTACCGCGGCAATTCTCGTCAGCACGCTGCGCATGAGTTCCTCGCGCAAGAAACTGCGGACCATCTGCACGAGACCTTCGGAAGCTTTCAGCATCACATTGCCGACGAAGCCGTCGCACACCACGACGTCCGCCTCGCCCTTGAAGACACCGTCGCCCTCGACGTTGCCGATGAAGTTCAGCCCGCTGGCGCGCAGCAGTTCCGCGGCATGCCGCACTACTTCGTTTCCTTTGATGTCTTCCTCGCCGATATTGAGCAGCCCGACGCTCGGCCGATCCTTGTGCTCCACCGCCGCTACCAGCGTCGCCCCCATAATTGCGAACTGCAGCAGGTGCTCCGGACCGCAATCCACATTGGCGCCGAGATCCAGAACGTAGGTGCTGCCGCGAATGGTCGGCAGCGCCGAGATGATCGCGGGACGGTCGATCCCGGGAAGAGTCTTGAGCACAAAACGGGAGATGGCCATGAGCGCGCCGGTATTGCCGGCGCTTACGCAGGCATGAGCCTCCCCGTTCTTGACCAGGTCGACTGCGACGCGCATCGAGGAATCCTTCTTGTTGCGCAGCGCGATCACAGGTGACTCGTCCATCAGCACGACTTCACTCGTGTGATGCACACGCAGCCGGGGACCGAATCCGGCACCTCGTGCCTTCAGCTCGGCCTCGATGGCGTCGCGCAGACCCAGGAGAACGACATCCACGTGCGCGTTTGCTTTCAGGAAATTTAGCGCAGCCGGCACAGTGACGTGCGCGCCGTAGTCGCCGCCCATGCAATCAATGGCTAGTGTGATACTCATATAACGCGACCCGAAGCGCTCCTCTTCGTCGCTCAGCCCGGGCGGGATGAACCCACCCCTGCCGCTCGCGCCTGCCTACTCGCTCCTGGTCTTGACAACCTTTTTGCCGCGGTAATAACCGCTCGGGCTGATATGATGGCGCAGATGTACTTCGCCGGTGGCAGGCTCGACGGCAAGAGGCGGATTGCTGAGGAAATCGTGTGCACGGTGCATGCCGCGCTTAGAGGGCGATTTCTTGTTCTGCTGAACTGCCATGTTGAAGCTCCTTCAAACCGGTTGCTGTTACGCGGCTGGCGTTCCTGGCCGCAACTAATGTCGGTTTTCACCCCGCTTCAGCGCCAAAAGAGCGCTGAATGGCGATCCCGTCGCCCACGCCGCGCTGCTTGCGCCGGCGCAGGCGTCATGCCGCGGCACCATGGGCAAGGCCAGGATCACTTCATCCTCGACGAGCCCCGCGACATCCATGGTCCTGGACGCGAGCACGCGGTCGACATCGTCATCCGCTTCCTCGATCTCGCGCTCGTATTCGGCCAGCTGCAGCTCGATGTCCACTGCAATGGAAAGCGAGAGCGGACCAAGGCAAGATTGGCAGGCCAGCTGCATCCTCCCGGTCGCCGAGATCCGCAGGAACAGTTTGCCGTGGCCCGCCGTGCCGCCGCGAATCTGGTAGTCCAGTCCGGGGGTCGAGCACTGCATCTGGGTGAGGCGCGGCAGGTGTTCCATACCCAACGAACCCCGCTTCTCCAGCGCGCCGCGAGCAAACTGGAGGCCGTCAATCACCCCCGGTTGCGACATAAGGCGCGCATGATATTATGATTGCCCGTCACTGTCAAAAGAAATTCCAAGTTGTTCAGAGCGTTACTGCACTTTTTCGCCGTGATGGCAATCACCGTGCCGGCGCTTGCCCAAGTGTACAAATGGGTGGACGAGAAGGGCGTGACGCACTATGGCGAGCGTCCCCCGCAGGGCAGCAAGGCCAGCGAGGTTCCGAACAGGCTTGCTTCGCCCGATCCCGGCGTACCCAGCCCGCCCGAGGATTTGCAGCAGAAGGATCGCGAGTTTCGCCAGCGCAAGATCGAGTCCGAGTCTGTGGAAGCGCGACAACAGCGGGAAATCGCAAGACGACAGGAGCAGTGCAACCAGCAGCGCGACCTGCTCGCCCGGCTGACGCAAAGTCAGCGCACCTACACGCTGGGCGAGAAGGGCGATCGGATATACATGAATGACGACGTCCGCGACGCCGCCATCGCCCGACAGGAGAAACTCGTGGCGGAGCGCTGCCGGGGCTAGACCGCCCGGCCCCGGTTTTCGGCTTCCGCATGCAGCTTGTCCTTGCCTCGACCTCGCGCTATCGGCGCGCCCTGCTTGAGCGGCTCGGAATGCCGTTCTCGGTCGCGGATTCGCTGGTATCCGAAGATCGCCTACCCGGCGAGACGCCGGAAAACATGGCCCGCCGCCTCGCAGAAACCAAAGCGCTCGCGGTAGCGGGCGGGTTTCCCCGGGCGCTGATCATCGGCTGCGATCAGGTTGCAGTCGGCAGTGGCGAGATTTTCGGCAAGCCCGGCAGCCACGAAAACGCCGCGCGACAGCTTCGCGCCCTATCCGGCCGCGACGCGGTGTTTCACACGGCCGTGTGCGTGCACAACACCTTGACGCGCTTGATCTCCAGCCGCGTGGTGCCCTGCCGGGTCCTATTTCGCAAGCTGGACGATGCGCGGATCGAGCGCTACCTCGCGCGCGAGCAGCCGTACGACTGTGCCGGCAGCGCCAAGTCCGAGGGCCTGGGCATCGCGCTCATTGCCAAAATAGAGGGCAGCGACCCGACCGCGCTCGTCGGTCTGCCGCTGATCGCGCTCGTTGAGCTGCTGCAAGAGCAGGCATTCGATGTCGTCTGAGGCAAGAGGCTCGCTGTATCTCCTGCCCAACACTCTCGGTGACAGCGTCCCCGAAGCGGTTATTCCCGCCGCGGTCCTAAATCGCGCCCGGTCGCTCCACTACCTGATTGCGGAGAACCCCAAGGCGGCCCGGTCATTCCTGAAAAGGATAGGCGCAACGCAACCGCTGCAGCGCATTCGCATCGAGCGGCTCGATCACAATACAAGGGAGAGCGAGGTCGCCGCGTTGCTCGAGCCCGTCCTCGCGGGAATGAGCGCGGGCCTGCTATCGGAAGCCGGATTGCCCGCAATAGCCGATCCGGGCGCCGGCCTGGTCCGCCTCGCCCACGGTCACGGCGTGCGCGTCGTGCCCTTGAGCGGGCCTTCCTCGATCGTGCTCGCGCTTGCCGCATCGGGGCTCGATGGACAGCGCTTCGCATTTCACGGCTACCTGCCCGTGGCGCAGGCCGAACTCGCCACCGCATTGAAAGAGATTGAGCGCCAGTCCCGGCGGCACAGGCAAACGCAGGTTTTCATCGAGACGCCTTATCGCAATGACCGCATGCTCGCCACTGCGCTGAGCGCGCTGGAATCCACAACCCTGCTCTGCATTGCATCCGACCTGACGCTGGGATCGGAAGCGGTCCGCACGCAACAGGTCTCCGCCTGGCGCCGGAAACCGCCGCAGATCAAGGGAAGACCGGCGGTTTTTCTCCTGCTTGCCGAATAATCCGGTTTTGCCGGAAAGCGAAAACCGGTGCCCTCAGCGGACGTTCAATTGCGTCTGCGTCAACACCTTGGCGAGCACGCCGGCCATCGCCGCTCCGAAGCGCTTGGCGAAGCGCTCGGCGATATTCTCCTTCTGCGTGTAGTCGACGATCTCTTCGGCCTTGATGACCTCGCGCGCGACATAGTCGAGGCTGCCGAACCCGTCGGACAGCCCGAGCTCGATGCTCTTCGCGCCGGTCCACAGCAGCCCGGAGAACAATTCGGGGCTTTCCTTCAGCCGCTTGCCCCGCCCTTTCCTGACCACGTCGATGAACTGCCGGTGGATCTCGTCGAGCATGGACTGCGCATGCTGTTTCTGATTCGGATCAGACGGAGAAAACGGATCGAGGAACGCCTTGTTCTCCCCGGACGTAAGCACGCGCCGCTCCACGCCCAGCTTTTCCATCGTGCCGGTAAACCCCCAGCCGTCCATGATCACGCCGATTGAGCCGACGATGCTCGCCTTGTCCACGTAGATCTTGTCCGCGGCGGAGGCGATGTAGTAGCCGCCAGAGGCGCATATATCCTCGACCACCGCGTACATGGGAATGTTCGGATGGATGCCGCGCAGGCGGCGAATTTCGTCGTAGATGATCCCGGCCTGCACGGGACTGCCGCCGGGCGAGTTGATCCGCATTACCACGCCTTGGGTGTTCTTGTCCTTGAAAGCGCTTTGCAAGGCCGTAGTCACGCGGTCGGCGCTCGCGTCGCCTTTGGGATCGATCACGCCTACCACCTCCACCAGTGCCGTGTGCTTGCCCGACGTCAGGCGGTCCTCGCCGCGCCAGTCGAGAGCGAGCAGGAGAATAAAAGTAAGATAGGCAAAGCCGAGCAGCTTGAAAAAGATGCCCCAGCGGCGCGCGCGGCGCTGCTCCCTGAGCGTGGCCGTCGCGAGCTTCTCGACCACTTCCCGCTCCCAGTTACCTTCCGCCATTTGACTTGTCCTTCATGAAAACCCGGCCGTCGCGCTCTTCGACAGGAACCACTATGAGTCCCCCCGCAACGCACGGCCCACCCAGGCACTTACCGGTGTCAGGCTGATATATGGCCCCGTGTGTCGAGCATATCAAATGCAGGCCGTCAGCATCAAAAAATCTGCCCGGCTTCCAATCCAGCTCCATCGGCATGTGCGCGCAGCGGTTCAGGTAGGCGAACACCCGGCCGTTGTGGCGAATGACGAACGCGGGCTCGATCTTGCCGCTTATTTTTACCTGAAAGCACACCCCGTCGCCCGAGTCCACGAGATCGCCGCTCGCGCAAATCAGGCGTTTCTTGCCAGCCATTGTGCAAGCTCTTCCATGTCGTCGACGCAGGCCAGAGGCTGCAGCGCAACCAGACTCGTCTTTGGATGCGCGCCGTGGCTCACGGCGACCGCGGCGACGCCGGCATCGGCTGCCATGCGCAGATCATGCACGGTATCACCGATCATCAGAGTAGCTGCGCGATTCGCTCCAAGCTCGTGCATGAGTTCGATCAGCATATCCGGCGCCGGCTTCGGCGCGCACTGGTCGGCGCAGCGCAAGGCCTTGAAGAAGCTGCCCAGGCGCGTGGTTTCCAGCGCTCGCGCAAGTCCGGCGCGGCTCTTCCCGGTTGCGATGGCGAGCAGGTGGCCGCGGTCTCGAAGCCCGGAGAGCATGGCCTCGGCGCCGGGAAACAGCGTGATCTGCGGGTCGCGCGCGATGAAATGTTGCCGGTAACGCTCTATGACTCGTCCGTATTCTCCCGCCGGGAGTCCGGGTATGGCATAGGACAGCGCATCGTGCAACCCCAATCCGATGACGTGGCTCGCACGGGCGTCGTCGGGCACCGGCAGTCCGAGGTCACGGCAAGTCGCCTGGATGCACGCGACAATCGTGCCCGCCGAATCGATCAGCGTGCCGTCCCAGTCGAAGACCAGTAATTTGTAGTGTATTGGCATTCTCGAACGGCTTTTTCACCGCCAAGGACGCCATGGACGCAATGGAAAATCAAAATTATGCTCTTCCTTGGAGTCCTTGGCGGTTAGACGTGATTTGCGCTCTCGATCAGGCGCAGAAAATTCTCGAGATCCGGTGGCAGCGGCGATTCGAGCTTGACCGGATTGCCCGAGAGCGGATGCTCGAACTCCAACTCGGCTGCGTGCAGAAACATGCGCTTCAGGCCCTGCTTCGCCAGTGCGCGGTTGAGATCGAAATCGCCGTACTTGTCGTCGCCGGCGACGGGAAAACCAAGATGGGCAAGATGCACCCTGATTTGATGAGTGCGTCCGGTAAGCAGTTCCGCCGACAGCAGCGTGTAATCGCGGAAGGCCCGCTCGCGCCGGAACACGGTCTGCGATTCGCGGCCCTCGCGATCCACGCTCACCCGCCGCTCCCCGGACTTCGTAAGATATTTCTTGAGCGGCAAGTCCACGCGGCGCTTTTCGTCCCGCCACCTGCCCTTGACCAGCGCCAGGTAGCGTTTGCGCACCTTGCCCTCGCGCAATGCGGCATGCAACGCGGTCAGCGCCGAACGTTTCTTGGCGAGCATCAGCAATCCGGAAGTCTCGCGGTCCAGGCGATGCGCAAGCTCGAGGAATTTCGATTGCGGCCGCGCCGCGCGCAGACCCTCGATCACGCCATGGCTCACG
>JBGPLD010000008.1:0-12846 GCA_041486325.1 Gammaproteobacteria bacterium | reverse complement strand
TCTCGAATTCCGTTGCCCGCCCTTCCCCGATCTGCGCATGAATATCCGCGAGACCGGACTGCTCGAACCGGCAAGTCAAGACGCCGCGAGCGTCCTGGTGGTAAAGCTCAAGCTCGGCACTTTGCCCCTGCTGCTTGCGCGCGACGAGGCGGCGCTGAAGCAGGTCGAAATCGAAGGCTCGGCCAAGCTCGCCGCCGAGGTGCAGTTCCTTTTAGGTCATCTCGCCTGGGACGTCGAGGAAGATCTTTCCAGGCTTGTCGGCGATGCGCTTGCGCACCGCATTGTTGCGGGCGGGAAGACGTTCGCTTCGTGGCAGCGCGAAGCGGCTACGCGCCTGGCGGAAAATTTTGCCGAATACTGGACTGAAGAGCAGCCGCTGCTCGCGCGCCCCGCCGATGTCGAGAATTTCTGCCGCGAGATCGGCGCGCTGCGCGACGACGCGGCGCGGCTCGAGAAGCGCGTCGGGCGGATTGAAAAGCTGGAAAAACGTTAATGCAGAATACGCAAAGGGAATCTGTTCAATTTTGCTGCGGCGCCATGACGGAATCTGCCGTTCTCCGCGGCCCATGCGATTTTGGCGGTCTTTGCGTTTGGGGTTTTGCTTTTCCGCTTTCGTCTGTGTAGATTGACGCCTTTCCCGGCGTTCTACCCAGGTCCTTGCTCCGCCTCGCCAAGATCCTCTGGATAGCCCTGCGCTTCGGGCTGGAGGAATTCGTCCCTCCCTCGGGCAGCCGGACCGCGCGCGTGGCGCGCAAAATTCTTTTATTTCGCCGCCTCACCGAGCCGCGCGCGGTGCGTCTTCGCCGCGCGCTGGAGGCACTCGGACCCATTTTCGTCAAGTTCGGCCAGGTGCTCTCGACGCGCCGCGACCTGCTGCCCGCCGACATCGCCGACGAACTGGCCAGGCTGCAGGACCAGGTGCCGCCGTTTCCGGCCGCGCTCGCCGTCGCCGAGGTCGAACGTACTTTCCGCAAGCCCATCGGCCAGGTATTCGAGAATTTCGAGCCCCAGCCGGTGGCGAGTGCCTCGATCGCCCAGGTGCATTTCGCCATCCTTCCCGGAGGCACCGAGGCCGCGGTCAAGATTCTCCGGCCCGGCATGCTGCCCGTGATCGTCGAGGACCTTGCGCTCCTGGACGCCGGCGCCGGCCTCATCGAGCGGTTCTGGGCCGACGGCAAGCGCCTCAGGCCGCGCGAGGTGGTGGCGGAATTCTCGCGGCACTTGTTCGACGAGCTCGATCTCATGCGCGAAGCGGCCAACGCGAGCCAGTTGCGCCGCAATTTCCCCGACTCGCCACTGCTCGCCGTGCCGGAAGTGTATTGGGACTGGTGTTCGAGCAACGTCATGACCATGCAGCGCATGCCCGGCACCCCGGTGAGCCAGGTCGCGGAGCTGCGGCGCCAGGGCGTGGATATTCCGAAGCTCGCCCGGGCCGGCGTCGAGATTTTTTTCACGCAGGTTTTCCGCGACGGCTTCTTTCACGCCGACATGCACCCGGGCAATATTTTTGTCACGCCCGAGGGCCGCTACGTCGCCCTCGACTTCGGCATCATGGGCACGCTGACCGAGGTGGACAAGCAATACCTCGCACAGAACTTTCTTGCGTTTTTCCGGCGCGATTACCGGCGCGTCGCGCAGGCGCACCTGGAGGCCGGCTGGGTGCCGGCCGGAACGCGCATCGACGAATTCGAGACCGCGATCCGCGCGGTGTGCGAACCGGTCTTCGACCGTCCGCTGAAGGAGATCTCGTTCGGGCGGGTGCTGCTGCGCCTGTTCCAGACTTCGCGCCGCTTCAATGTCGAGATCCAGCCGCAATTGGTGATGCTGCAGAAGACCCTGCTCAACATCGAGGGACTGGGCCGCCAGCTCGATCCGGACCTCGATCTGTGGACGACCGCCAAGCCCTTCCTCGAAAACTGGATGCGCGAGCAGGTGGGCTTGCGCGGCCTGCTGCGCACCATCCGCAACGAAGCACCGCACTGGGCCACGGTTCTGCCCCAGTTGCCGCGGCTGCTGCATAGCGCGCTTGCCGATGACCGCGTGGCGCGCATCGAGCGAGCGCTCGAGGAACTGGCGGCCCTGCAGCGGCGGCGCAACCGGCTGATGGGGTTTGCGGTCGCATTGCTCGCCATGACGATCGCCTGGGCGGCGTTCCTCAGCCTCCAGTAGGTCTGCGAATTTCTCCCTCATGCCGCCACCTGCGCTGTGCGATAGTAACGAAATTCCCTGCATACCAGCCGAGTTATTCATGATTCGAGAAACTTGACCATGGGCACCATGCACGAAGTGGATTCGCTGAAGGTTTCGCAGCTCGATTATCTGATTGCCGAAACCGAGGGCATCTGGTACGTCCGCACTCTGGATGACTTCATCATCCGCGTCACCGAGGACAACCAGTTGTTCTACACCACAAAGGGCGGCCGCTCGTTTCCGTTCTCGCCCTGCATCGACTGGCGCCAGGGCGGGGCGATCATCGAAAAGAACAACATTTCCGTGATACGCGTTGCCGAGGGCTGGGAGGCGAACTGCGAAGGCGCCGCGGTTGCCCGGGGCAGCACCCCGCTGCTCGCCGCCATGCGCACGAGAATAAAAATGAAATACGGCAATACGGTCGAACTCGATGAATGAGCCGCCCGCTCAGGAACATTCGATCGGGCATCGCGCCGGTCCGGCGCGATCCTGCGACGGTGCTGTCTTGCCTCGAAGAGCCGCGCGATGCTGATTCTGTTTGTCGTCTTGTGCTTATTTGTCTCCATCGGTATTGGCCTGTGGGCGGCAAGGCGCGTGCACAACTCCAGAGATTACCTGCTCGCGGGCCGCAGCCTGCCTGATCCGCGCCGGTAATCCCCGCCACGCCGGAAAGAACCATGGCGCTTCTCGATATCAGGAACGTCACGCGCCGATTCGGAGCTCTTGCCGCCGTCGATAAGGTCAGCATCGCCATCGAGGCGGGCGAATTCTTCACCCTGCTCGGGCCTTCGGGTTGCGGAAAAACCACGCTGTTGCGCATGATCGCCGGGTTCGATCTCCCGGACGCGGGTGAAATCCTGCTCGACGGCCGCGACATGGCCGGCACTCCGCCCGAGCGGCGCCCCATCCATACCGTGTTTCAGAGTTATGCGTTATTCCCGCACATGACGGTGTCGCAGAACATCGCCTTCCCGTTGAAGATGGCGGGAAAGACGCCCGACGAAGTCCGGGGCAAGGTCCGAGAAGCGCTCGAACTCGTGCACCTCGAGGAAAAGGGCGCGCACCTGCCGCACGAGCTTTCGGGAGGCCAAAAGCAGCGCGTGGCGCTGGCGAGGTCGCTCGTCAACCGGCCGCGGGTGCTGCTGCTGGACGAGCCGCTCGGCGCGCTCGACGCCAAGCTGCGCGAAGAGATGCAGATCGAGCTTATCAGCCTGCAGCGCGACGTCGGCGTGACTTTCGTCTTCGTGACGCACGCGCAGACCGAGGCCCTGGCGCTGTCGCACCGCATCGCGGTGATGAACGCCGGCCGCATCGAGCAGCTCGACGAGCCCTCCAAGATCTACGGCCTTCCGGCGAACCGTTTCGTCGCCGATTTCATCGGCAACTGCAACATGCTGGACGCCGACGTGGTCGAGGCGTCGCCGAATGGACTGAGACTGAACGTCAAAGGACTGGGAGAGATGACCGCGCCGCCGCGCGAGGGCGCACGCAGCGGCGACCGGGGCGTGCTGGCGCTGCGCCCCGAGCAGGTGCGCATAGTCGCGCCGGACTCGCATCAAGACCTGAAGAACCACTTCACCGGCCGGGTGCACGATTTTCTCTACGGCGGCGACGTGACGACTTACATCGTCGAGCTGCCGAACGGCACGCGCATCGAAGCGCTGTTGCCGAACTCAGCGCCCGGCCGCGCCACATTTTTCGAAGTCGGCGACGCGGTGCGCGTGGCATGGCGCCACGACGCCGGGAACTTCCTGCGTGATTGAGAGGGATTTTTCTACCATGCTAGGGGAGCACGAGGGGAGATATCCCCTCGTAGCGTTATGATTAAGCCGCGCGCGGAAACGATCACCCGGTGGCTGGTGAGCGGCCCACCGTTTGCGTTCCTGCTCATCTTCTTCGCCCTGCCCTCGCTCATCATGGTGGTGGCCTCCTTCCGCTATCCGGGGGAGTTCGGCGGGCTCGCGCCGCTCGCGGCGGGCAAGCCGGACGAGGAAGCCGGGCTTACCGTCGAGAATTACCGGATCTTCTTCGGCGACTGGATTTATTTCCAGATTCTCGCCAAGTCCTTCGGCGTAGCGCTGCTCACGACGCTCGTTTGCCTGCTCATGGCCTATCCGCTTTCGCTCCTGATAGCGCGCAGCCCGAGGCGGCACCGCGACCTGATGGTGCTGCTCGTGGTGCTGCCGTTCGCGAGCAACTTTCTCGTGCGCGTGTACGCGTGGATGATCATTCTCGGCGACCAGTCTATTTTTCTGCGGCCGTTTAACTACGTCCTGGCGAAGTTTGGCGGCGAGCCACTGTCGCTCTTGTTCTCGGGGTTCGCGGTGATCGTCGGCATGGTGTACGTGCACCTGCCGTTCATGATCCTGCCGCTCTACACCAACCTGGAGAAGCACGACCCGGTGCTCCTCGACGCCGCGCAGGATCTGGGCGCGAATGCGTGGAACCGCTTCTGGCGGGTGACTTTTCCGCTGTCGCTGCCCGGCGTTTTTTCGGGCGCGGCGCTGGTGTTCATCCCGGTGCTCGGCATGTTCGCGATTCCCGAGATCCTCGGCGGCAAGGATGACTGGATGGTCGGCAACATGATCAAGGAAGCGTTTCTCGGCACGCGCGACTGGCCGTTCGGCTCGATGCTCTCCATCATGCTGACGCTCGCGGTGCTTGCCGTCGCGGGCCTGGCGGCGTGGCTGGCGAAGAAAGGCACGGCCCGTGCGTAGATCCTGGTGGCTGTGGGGCGCGTCGCTCGCGGTCTACGCCTTTCTGTATGTCCCGCTCGCGATCGTGGTGCTGTTCTCGTTCAACGACTCTAAGCTGAACGCCGAGTGGGTCGGCTTCACATGGAGCTGGTACGAAACCCTCTTCGCCGACGAGGCCATGCTCGTCGCGGCGCGCAACTCTCTTTTCATCGCCGTCACCGCCGCGATTGCCGCCACGGTCCTCGGCACTATGGCCGGCATTGCCATGCACCGCTACAGACCCAAGGTGCTGCCGTTCATGGTGCTCACCCCGGTGGCGATGCCGGAGATCCTGCTCGGGGTGTCGCTGCTCGTGTTCTTCATCTCGGTGTTCGGCGAAGAGGCGCTCAGTCTTGCGACGGTCATCACCGCCCACGTCACTTTCTGCATCGGCTTCGTCGCCATCATCGTGCGCGCGCGGCTCGCCGGCATGGACGAGTCGATCTTCGAGGCGGCGCGCGACCTCGGCGCGACGCCCTGGCAGACGTTCAGGCTCGTCACCCTGCCGCTCATCATGCCGGGCGTGATCGCGGGTGCCCTGATGAGTTTCACGCTCTCGATCGACGACTTCGTCATCACTTTCTTCACCACCGGCGCCGGCGTCTCGACCCTGCCGCTGCAGATCTACACCATGATCAAGGTGGCCGTGACACCGGAGGTAAACGCCGTCTCGACGCTGCTCATGGCGCTTACCCTGACGATGATCGTCGTCGCCTCGAAGCTCGCGCCCGACGCGTTGCGTGGACAGGGCTGACAGCGTGCGGCGATTGCTCTGGTTGCTCGCCCTGCTTTCTCCGCCGGCAGCCGCGGCGGACGTGCTGCACCTGTACAACTGGAACAACTACATCACGCCGGAGACCGTCGCGCGTTTCGAAAAATTCTGTGGCTGCAAGCTGGTGCAGGACTATTACGCCGACAACGAAGAGATGCTCGCCAAGCTCTCGGCAGGTGCCACCGGTTACGACATCCTGGTGCCGACCGGCAACGCGGTGGAAAACCTCATCAGGCAGGAGGCGCTCAGGCCCGTCGACAAGCGCCTGCTGCCCCATCTCAAAAACATCAAGCCCGAATTCATGGGCGAGTTCTTCGATGCGGAAAACAAATATTCCGTGCCCTACGCCTATTCGGTGACGCTGATCGGCTACAACGTCGAGAAAATGCAGGAGCGCGGCATTCCGACCGACACCTGGGCGGCGATCTTCGAGCCGAAGTACCTTGAGCGCATCAAGGGCAGGGTCACCGTGCTCGACAGCCAGAGGGAGCTCATGTCGGCGGCGCTGAAATACCTCGGCTACTCGGTGAATGACACCGACGAATCGCACTGGAAGCAGGCCCGCGACCTGATCCTGCGCGCAAAACCCTACTGGGCCGCGTTCAACGCCGCGTCCTACATCAAGGAACTCACCATCGGCAACATCTGGCTCGCGCACGGCTATTCGAACGACATGTTCACCGCGGCGCAGGACGCAAAGAGCGCCGGCCGCAAATTCACCATCGGCTACTCGACGCCCAAGGAAGGCGCGGTGCTCGCGCTCGACAGCATGGTGCTGCACAAGAGCGGGCCGCGCCCGGACCTCGCCCACAAGTTCATCAACTTCATGCTCGAGGGCCGCAATTCCGCCGAGCTGACCAACGCCATCGGCGCCGGCAACCCCAACGCCGACGCGATGCAATACATCGGGCCTGAGATCGCCGTCAACAAGGCCGTGTTCCCCGACAAGGCGGAGCTCGCCCGGATGGAGATGCTGCGCGATCTCGACCGCAAGCAGCGGCGGCTGCTGAACCGCATGTGGATCGAAATCAAGGTCCGGTGACCGCGCGGTTGCCTGTCGAATCCGGCTACAATGCGCGCGGTCGGGCCCTTCCCGCTTCCATCGAGGTCGCCATGTTCGCAAGACTCATGCCGCACGAAGGCCGGTTCTTCGATTACTTCGCCGAGCATGCCGCGCTGATCCTGCAGGGCGCAGTCGAGCTTCGTGCGATGCTGGACAATATCGGCGAGCTTGAGGTCCGTGCCCACAACATCAAGACCATCGAGACCCGGGCCGATACCGTCACCCACCAGACGATTCAGCTCCTCCACCAGACTTTCATCACGCCGCTCGACCGGGACGACATCCACCAGCTCATTACCAGCATGGACGACATCCTCGACCTGCTGGAGGACGTCTCGCACTGCGTGTTCCTCTACGACCTGCGCGCGGTCACCGACGAGGCGCGGCGGCTGGCGGACATCTGCGTCGCCTGCGCCGAGAAGGTCAAGGCCGCGGTGTCGATGCTCGACAACATGGCCAATTCCGAGGCGATCACGAAAGTCTGCGGCGAGATCGACCGGCTCGAGACCGACGCCGACCAAGTGCTGCGCTCGGGGCTGGCGAAGCTGTTCCGTCATGAGCCCGACACGCGCGAGCTGATCAAGATGAAGGAAATCTACGAGCTGCTGGAGACGGTCACCGACCGCTGCGAGGACGTCGCCAACATCATCGAAGGCATCGTTCTCGAGAACGCCTGAGCCGCGAGCCGAGCCGGCAGGTGCACATCGAACTCCATATCGTGCTGTTTCTCGTAGTCGTCGCACTTGCGTTCGACTTTCTGAACGGCTTTCACGACGCCGCCAACTCGATTGCGACGATTGTCTCGACTGGGGCGATGAGTCCGCGCTGGGCAGTGATGTGGGCAGCGTTCTTCAATTTCATCGCTTTTCTGGTTTTCGGCGTCGCCGTCGCCACCACCATCGGCAAGGGCATCATCGACGCGAGCATCGTCGACCACTACGTCGTTTTCGGCGCGCTCGTCGGCGCCATCGCCTGGAACCTCATCACCTGGTACTACGGCATCCCGTCCTCCTCCTCGCATGCCCTGGTCGGCGGACTGATCGGCGCCGGGATCGCCAAGGGCGGGGTTGGCACGCTGGTGGCGAGCGGCGTTCTCAAGACCGCCGCCGCGATCGTGCTCTCGCCGCTGTTCGGCTTCGCGCTCGCCATCACCCTCATGATTGCGGTGTCCTGGATCTTCGTCCGCTCCACGCCCAAGCGCGTCGACCGCTGGTTCCAGCGGCTGCAATTCGTGTCCGCGGCGCTCTACAGCCTCGGCCACGGCGGCAACGACGCGCAAAAGACCATGGGCATCATCTGGATGCTCCTGATCGCAGCGGGCCTGAACGATGCGCATGAAACGCTTCCATTCTGGGTGGTGCTCGCCTGCCAGACCGCGATGGGCCTGGGGACGCTGTTCGGCGGCTGGCGCATCGTCAAGACCATGGGCATGCGCATCACCAAGCTCAAGCCCGTCGGCGGCTTCTGCGCGTCGGCGAGCGGCGCGATGACGCTGTTTCTCGCGACCGGCCTCGGCATTCCGGTGTCCACGACGCACACCATCACCGGCTCGATTGTCGGCGTGGGTTCGGCACAAAAGCTCTCGGCGGTGCGCTGGGGCGTGGCGGGAAACATCATCTGGGCGTGGCTGTTCACCATCCCGGGCTCGGGGTTCATCGCCGGCCTGGCGTGGTGGCTGGGCATGCAATTCCTGTAGCCCCCGTGCGGCAGAGGCTGCGGGCGATCGAGGCCGATATCACGCGGCTCGCGCTCGACGCCATCGTCAACGCGGCAAACACGACGCTCCTCGGCGGAGGCGGGGTGGACGGCGCCATCCATCGCGCCGCGGGGCCGGATCTGCTCGCCGAGTGCAGAACGCTCGGCGGCTGCGCCACCGGGGACGCAAAGCTCACGCGCGGCTACCGGCTGAGCGTGAAATACGTCATACACGCGGTGGGGCCGGTCTGGCGCGGCGGCAGGAGCGGCGAACCGGAACTCCTCGCTTCGTGTTACCGGCGCAGCCTCGCGCTCGCGCTCGAACACGGCATCCGCACCATCGCCTTTCCCGCCATAAGCTGCGGCGTGTACGGCTATCCGATGGAGCAGGCCGCCGGAATCGCCGTGCGCGAGTGCCTGCAGTTCGCCCAACTCCATGACGCAATCGAGCACGTCACGTTCGCGCTGTTCGGCGCCCATGCGCTCGCTGCCTACGAGACCGCGCTAGCGGAACTGCGGCCGTGAGAAAATGAGGCGAGCACCATCGAGATAGGTTCCCCGATGCCCCGTGAGCAGTCCTCGCCGCTTGCGCGCTACCTGTTCATCGCGTATGCCCTGCTTGTCGTCTACGCAAGCCTGCACCCGTTCTCCGGCTGGCGCGACCGCGGCCTTCCGCCCATGGCATTTCTTGCAGCGCCGCTTCCTTTTCCCATCCCCGTATTCGATGTCTTTGCGAATTTCCTCGGCTATGTCCCGCTTGGTTTCCTCGCGGTGCTGGCCGTCTATCCGGCGCTGCGCCGCGGCGGTGCCTTTGCCTTCGGCGTCCTGTGCGCGCTGTTGTTGAGCCTTGCACTTGAGACGCTGCAGCTCTATCTCCCAACCCGGATTTCATCGAATCTCGATTTGTTCGCCAATACCGCGGGCGGGCTGGGCGGCGCGCTCGCCGCGGTCGTCACGAGCGAGCGCATCCTGCACGAAGAAGGACTGCAGGCGTTGCGCTATCGGTTGTTCCTTCCGGGGGGCAGGACCGACCTCGGCCTGGTGCTGCTCGGCCTGTGGCTCCTGTCGCAATTCAATCCCGAGACGCTGCTGTTCGGCACCGGCGATCTGCGCGAGCTGTTCCGCTCGCCGTCCGGCAAGCTCTACCCGGCCGAAGTCTTCCTGCGCGTGGAAGCGGTCGTAGCCGGCGCCAACGTGGTCGCCGCCGGCTTGCTGGCCTCCTGCCTGATCGCCCGCGACCGGCCGGTGCGCTTCCTCGTGGCCGCCCTGATGGCGGCCGCGCTCGCAACCCGCAGCATTGCGTTCGGTTTGCTGCTCAGCCCCCAGGATTTGCTGCTCTGGGCCACGCCGGGCGCCATTTATGGCATAGCATCGGGCACCGCGCTGCTGTTCATTTTCACCGGATTGCCGCGGTCGCAGCAGCTTGCTCTCGCAGGGCTCGCGCTACTGACGGCAACGGCGGTAGTCAATCTTGCCCCAGCGAATCCCTACATGACCGCATCGCTCGCCTTGTGGCGGCAGGGGCACTTCTTCAACTTCAACGGATTGACGCGTGTTGTATCCGCCGTCTGGCCGTTCGCGGCGATGTTCTATCTCGTGCTGCTCGCCGCCGAGCGCGATCGGGAAAGAGCCTAGGCCGAGGATATTCAGGGCAGGCGGGCCCGGCACAGTATAATTGGCCTGACGCTCGTTCGAGCGGCGCCGGCAGAAACCACGATTGCGTTCGCTCCGGGTGTCGACGCACCGCTCAACTCGCTCCTTCATCGCACGCGGAATTCAGAATGAGCTATTACGAGAGACACATTTTTTTCTGCTGCAACCAGCGACAGAACGGCGAAGCCTGCTGCAACGACAAGGGCGCAAGCGCAATGCGCGACTACGCCAAGGCTCGCGTGAAGGAGCTGGGACTCGCCGGGCCGGGCAAGGTGCGCGTCAATCAGGCCGGGTGCCTGGATCGCTGCGAGGAAGGGCCGTGCGCCGTGGTCTATCCGGACGCCGTCTGGTACACCTACGTCGACCGCGCCGACATCGACGAAATCATCGAGGAGCACATCAAGAACGGACGGGTAGTCGAACGCCTGCGCATATGATCGGCTCCAACGAGCGCACATTCATCGACGGCGGCGCGGGCAAAATCGAAACGGTCGTCGACCGGCCGGAAAAGGCACCGCGAGGCGTGGCGCTGGTCGCCCATCCGCATCCGCTCTACGGCGGCACGCTCGACAACAAGGTCGTGCAGACGCTCGCCAAGACCTTCGTCGAGCTGGGTTACGCGTCGCTGCGGCCCAATTTCCGCGGCGTCGGCGCCTCCGAAGGCGAGCACGACGAAGGCAAGGGCGAAACCGAAGATCTGTTGAGTGTCGTCGCCTACGCGCGGAAAACCTTCGGCGAGCTGCCGCTCATACTCGCCGGCTTTTCCTTCGGCGCCGTGGTGCAGACTCAGGTCGCCAAACGCGCCGCGCCCGATCGCATGGTGCTTGTAGGCGTAGCCGTCGGGCGTTTTGCTTCTGAAACCGTTCCGGCCGACTCGATCGTCATCCACGGCGAGCAGGACCAAACCGTGCCGCTTGACAAGGTGCTCGATTGGGCACGGCCGCAGGAACTGCCGGTCGTTGTCATCCCCGGCACCGACCACTTCTTCCACCTGCGGCTGCATCTCATAAAGAACATCGTCAAGGGCTCATGGCGGCACTGACTGCTAAAAACCTGCGCAAGTCCTACGGAGATCAGGAAGTTGTCGCCGGCGTGAGCTTTGCCATCGTACCCGGCGAATGCTTCGGCCTGCTCGGGCCGAACGGCGCAGGCAAGACAACGACGCTACGGCTCTGCCTAGGCCTCGCCGACCCGGACGGCGGCTCGGTCGAGTTGATGCGGCATCCGGTTCCGGGTGACGCGCGCGCGGCACGCGCGCGCGTCGGCGTCGTACCGCAGATGGACAACCTCGATCCCGATTTCACCGTCGCGGAGAACTTGCTCATCTACGGCCGGTACTTCGGCATTCCCGATCGCATCATTCGGGAGCGTATCCCGCAGCTCCTGGAATTCGCCGGCCTCGCCGCGCGCGCCGGAGCGCGCATCCAGACGCTCTCCGGCGGCATGAAACGGCGCTTGACGCTTGCGCGCGCGCTCATCAACGACCCTGATCTGATTTTCATGGACGAACCGACCACCGGGCTCGATCCCCAGGCGCGCCACCTGATCTGGGAGCGGCTCAAGCGCCTGCTTGCGCAGGGCAAGACCATCCTGCTCACCACGCATTTCATGGAGGAAGCGGAACGCCTGTGCGCGCGGCTCGCCATCATGGACCGCGGCCGCTTCATCGCCGAGGGCAGCCCGCGCGAGCTCATTTCCCGGCACATCGAGCCCCATGTCGCCGAGGTGCACGGCGATGGCGTCATGGAATGGGCCGACGGCGAAGCCGGGGCGCTAGCCTCGCGAGTGGAGAAAAGCGGCGAAACGGTATTCTGCTACGCCGCCGACCCGGCGCCGCTGCTCGCGAGCCTCGCGCTCAGGCCCGAGCTGCGCTACCTGCACCGGGCGGCCGATCTGGAGGACGTGTTTCTGAAACTCACCGGCCGGGAGCTGCGCGACTGATGCGTGCGCTCGCTCCGCCTTCGGTGAGCCTGCGCTTTGTGCCGGTATGGCGAAGGAATCTCCTCGTCTGGCGCAAGCTCGCCGTCGCCTCCATCCTCGGCAATCTCGCCGATCCCATGATCTACCTGCTGGGCCTGGGTTACGGCCTGGGTTCGGTGCTGCCCCAGGTTGCGGGAGTGTCTTACGTCACCTTCCTCGCCGCGGGCATGGTCTGCTCGAGCACCATGAACACCGCGAGCTTCGAGGCGATGTATTCCGCGTTTTCGCGCATGCACATGCAGCGCACCTGGGACGCGATCATGAACGCGCCGATCAATCTCGACGACGTGGTGCTCGCCGAACTGATCTGGGCGGCGAGCAAGAGCGTGCTCTCGGGGATGGCGATCCTTGCGGTGATCTGGGCGCTCGGCCTGACGGTCTCGCCGCTCTCGATCTGGGTGCTTGCGCTCGTGCCGGTCATCGGCCTCACCTTCGGCGCGCTCGGCCTGGCGATGACAGCGTATGCCTGGAACTACGATTTCTTCATGTATTACGTGACGCTGTTCATCACGCCGATGATCATGCTGTCCGGCGTATTTTTTCCGGTGAATCAGCTGCCGCCGGCGTTCCAGATGGTCGCCGCTTTTCTGCCGCTCACCCACGCGGTGGAGCTTGCGCGCCCGCTGCTGCTCGGGGATATTCCGAGGGACATTGTGCTGCACCTCGGCGTGCTGCTTGCCTACGCCGCGGCCGCGTTCTATGCTGCGACAGTCCTTTTCCGCCGCCGGCTGCTGAAATGACTTATCTGTGGCTGAAAG
>JBGPLD010000007.1:0-13376 GCA_041486325.1 Gammaproteobacteria bacterium | reverse complement strand
TGGCAACCGCTCGGCGGATTCACCGGCGAAGGCAGTTCGCCCTGCAGCCGGATGACTTCGCGCGTCTCCGCGGGGTCTATCCTCGGCACAGCCGCGAGCAGCGCCTGCGTATAGGGGTGTTTCGGCTCGCGCAGCACTTCCTCCGCCGTGCCGCGCTCGACGATGCGGCCAAGGTACATCACCGCCACCTCGTGTGCGAGGTATTCGACCACCGCGATGTTGTGGGTGATGAAGAGATAAGACAGCCCGAGGTCGAGCTGCAGCGCTTTGAGCAAATTCAGGATCTGGGCCTGCACGGAGACATCGAGCGCGCTGGTCGGCTCGTCGCAGATGATGAGACGCGGCCGCACCGCCAGCGCACGCGCGATGGCGATGCGCTGGCGCTGGCCGCCCGAGAATTCGTGCGGGTAGCGGCCAAGGCAGTCCTCCGGCAGGCCCACCTGCCGCAACAGCTCGTCGATGCGGCGGTTGCGCTCCGCCGTGTCGGCTCCGACCCCGAGGGCGGCCATGCCCTCGATCAGGATGTCGGCGACGCGCATGCGCGGGTTGAGCGAAGCATAGGGATCCTGAAAGATGATCTGGAAATCGCCGCGGCGCCGGCGCAGCGGGTTGCCGCTCAGGCGCGTGAGCTCCACGCCGTCAAAGCTCACCTCGCCCGCGGTGGGGCGGATCAGTTGCAGGATCGCCTTGCCCACCGTGGTTTTCCCGCAGCCCGACTCGCCCACCAATGCGAGCGTCCGCCCCGGCGCGATCGCGAGCGACACGCCGTCCACCGCCTTGACGTGCGCGACGGTGCGCTTCAACAGTCCCTTGCGGATCGGAAAATGCACCTTGAGATCGCGCACCGCGAGCAGCGGCGCCCCTGCGGCGGCCTGCGCCATTGCATAAGGCAGGCCGCTGCCCGGGGCGTCCAGCGGACCCGCGAAATCCTTTTCCCTCAGATGGCAGCGCACCTCGTGGCCCGCGGCAATCGCCGTCCAGCCGGGTGCTTCCCTGAAGCAGCGCTCGAACGCCGAATCGCAGCGCTCGGCGAAGCGGCACTGGCGGAACTCCGTCGTCAGCGGCGGCACCTGCCCCTTGATCACTGCCAGCTCGGCTCCGCGTTTGCCCGAGCCGGGCAGCGCCGCGAACAGCTTGCGCGAGTAGGGGTGCTGGGGCGCCGCGAAGAAGCACTCGCGGTCGGCGACCTCGACGATCTGGCCCGCATACATCACCGCGACCCGGTGCGCCATCTGCGCCACGATGCCCAGGTCGTGCGTGATGAGCAGGATGGCCATGCCGTTTTTTTTCTGCAGCTCGCGCAGCAGCTCCAGCACCTGCGCCTGGATGGTGACGTCGAGCGCGGTGGTCGGCTCGTCGGCGACGAGCAGGTCGGGATCGGCTGCGAGCGCCGTCGCGATCATCACCCGCTGCTTCAATCCGCCCGAGAGCTGAAACGAATAATCCCCGGTACGGCGCGCCGCGTCCGGAATGCCCACCGAGTCGAGGAGCGCGATGGCGCGTTCTTCAAGCTCCGCGCCCTTCAGCTGCGTATGGCGCTCGAGCACCTCGCGGATCTGGCGCCCCACGGTGAGCACCGGGTTGAGGCTGGTCGCCGGCTCCTGGAAGATCATGGCGATGCGCCGGCCGCGCACCGTGCGCATCGCGGCCTCGGGCAGGCCGAGCAGATCGACACCGGACAGTTCTACGGTTCCATCCGCGATGCGACCGGTCTCGGGCAGCAGCCGCAGCAGCGACAGCGCGGTCATGGATTTGCCGCAGCCCGATTCGCCGACGATGGCGAAAGTCTCGCCGCGCCGGATGTCGATCTCGATGCCGTCCACCGCGCGCACCGGCTCGCCTGCGCCCTCGAGCACCGTGCGCAGGCCCTCAACCTTCAGAAAGGTTTCAGCCATGCCACGGCCAATTATCTGCCGCAGTGGACGCGGAGGAACACTTGAAGGATTCTTCTCTGCGTCCTCTGCGTCCTCTGCGGTTCATGCTTTTGCATTCGCGAGTCGCGGCGCGTAACCCGCGCGCACGCGCGGATCGAAGGCGTCACGCACTGCGTCGGCGAAAAGATTCGCCGCGAGCACCAGGACGAACATGAAAACAAAGGCCGCGGCCAGCGCCCACCAGACGATGGGCTCGCGCGACATTTCCAGGCGCGCGGCATTGATCATCGTGCCGAAGCTGATCATCGAAGGGTCCACTCCGACCCCGACGTACGACAGCACGGCCTCCGCAAGCACCAGGCCCGAGAAGTCCATCACGAGAGTGATCAGCACGATGTGCATGACGTTGGGCAGAATGTGACGAGAGATGATGCGCGCGTCGCGCACGCCGAACGCCTGCGCCGCCTGCACGAACTCGAGCTCGCGCAGCTTAAGCGCTTCGCCGCGCAGCAGGCGCGCAAGGCCGGTCCAGCTCGTCAAGCCCAGGATCACGCATAGAAAGAGCAACCGCAGATCGGCACGCTCCGCGGCAGTGGGAAAAATCTCCGGGTGCCGGTCGATATAGACTTGCATCAGCAGGACGGCCGCGGCAATCAGCAGCACGCCCGGGATCGAGCTGATGGTCGTGTAAATATATTGGATCGCGTCATCGATCCAGCCGCGGAAATACCCCGCCATTATGCCCAGCGTGACCGCGAACGGCAGCAGCACGAGCGTGGTGAGCGTGCCGATGACAAGCCCCGTGCGTATGCTCTTCAAGGCGAGATAGAAGACGTCCCGCCCGACCTTGTCGGTGCCGAGTATGTGATAGTGCGTGCAAAGCGCAAAGGCCAAACCGGCGAGCGCAAGCAGCGCGCCGGCGCTGAACAGAATGGCGTGCCAGGGCGTGCGGGTTTCAGTCCGCCAGATCGCGCGCCAGGCTTCCCGCGCAGTGCGATTCGCAAGGCGCGCGTGAAGCAGCGTCACCGCCGCAGCAAGCGCGCACCACGCCAGCAACCCGAGCACTAGCCCCTGCGCCGCACGAACGAAAATGTCATTGTCTCGCTCGGCTTCGTCCTTGAGATGGGCGCCGCCCCAGGAAAGCCGCGGAAATTCCCGCGCCTGCCGGGGCTTGCCGCCGGGCCCCGAAATCTCGATTGTCTCGCGCGCATAGGCCCGGGTCGCGAAGGGCGCCGAGTAGGTGCGCTCCCGGCGGGCGCGAAGTCCGGTCGCGACGACGTCGAAGACCGACAATACTTCGGTCGAATAGGCGGCGTCCTGCCCCGCCTTGCGCTCGAGCACCGGCCGATAGTGCAACGAGTCGAGCAGACCGACGACGATAAACGCCGCGAGCACGACCAGCGCGGACATGCCGTAGGCGCTTTGGGTGACGCGCCGCCAGGGCATGAGCAGGTGAGGCTGGCGAAGGACATAAACGAAATAAGCCGCGATCGCCGCGAAAAGCAGCCAGACGAGAATGTCCGTCGTGAGCGGGACGAACATCATTCGAGGCGGACCCGTGGGTCGACCATCGTGTAGGAAATGTCCGTCAGCAGCAGTCCGACGATGTACAGCGCCGAGCCGAGGAACACCATCGAGCGCACCACGGCGAAATCCTGCGCCTGGATCGCATCGATCGTGTAGCTGCCCAGCCCCGGAATGCCGAAAAAAGACTCGGCGATCAGGGCGCCCATGAACAAGGTAGGAATCACCACGACGGCGCCGGTGAGGATCGGGATCATGCCGTTCTTCAGCACGTGCCTGAACATCACCGCCGTTTCCGCCAGGCCCTTCGCGCGCGCGGTGCGCACGTAGTCCTTGCCCATCTCCTCGAGAAAGATGGTGCGGTACCAGCGCGCTCCCGAGCCGATGCCGCTCACCACTCCGACGGCGACCGGGAGCGCCAGGAACTTGAACGCGTCCGGCCCGCCAGCGTAGCCGGAAATGGGCACCACGTTCCATATCTTTGAAAACAGATATTGGCCGCCGATGATGTAGAACAGGCCCGAGATCGACATCATCGCCACGCACAGGACCACGCCCCAGAAGTCGAGATACGTGGCCCGGAAAAACGCCATGAGAAGCGCGAAGGTGATGTTCACCGCAATACCGACGAGAAATACGGGCAACTGCAGCGCCAGGCTCGGCCACATGCGCGTCGATATTTCATGGCGGATGGAGCGGCCGTCGTCGGCGTTGCCGAAATCGAAGACGAACAGCCGCACCGACTTTTCGTAGAAGATCGTGTTCGTAAATTGATCCAGGCCTTCGACGCGGTCGTTGAAGAGCATCGGCTTGTCATAGCCGTGTTCGGCCTTCCACTTCTCGACGGCTTCAGCGGTGACGCGCCGGACGCCGAGCTGTATCCTCGCCATGTCGTCGGGCGTGTTCACGACGAAGAACAGCGCGAAAGTGATGAGGTTCACCCCGATGAGGATCGGGATGGCGTAGAGCGCGCGGCGGACGATATAGGCGATCACGCTGCAGATCCGGCGGGTTTCGCGCCCATGCGCTCGCGTCGGCGGTAGCTGATGTAGGCGGGCGCACTGCCCAGGAGCAGCACTGCCAGAATGGCGCCGAGCGGCCACACGACCGGCCGGTTCCATTCCTCGCGCCAGCGCTCGCGCAGCTCGGGTTCAATGCGGATGTATTTCGGGCTGTTGCGCGCCATCTTGTTCGGCTTGCTGTTCTTCACCCAGGCGTGCGAAAGCACATAGTCCTTGGGATGGAAGCCCCACACCCAGGGCGCGTCGTCCCGCGCGATCTTCACCATCTGGTCGATGATCGCCTGGCGGCGCGGGCCGCTTTCCATGTTCTTCATTTGATCGAACAGCCGGTCGAAGGCCGGGCTCGCGTAGCGCGCCTTGTTCTCCCCGTCCTGGGAGCCGTTCGGGCCGTAGAGCAGGAACATGAAATTTTCCGGGTCCGGATAGTCGGCGTTCCAGCCGAGGAAAAACATCTGGGTGTTGCCCGAGCGCACCTTTTCCTGGAAGCGATTCCAGTCGGTGGAGCGGACCTCGAGTTGCACGTCGATCTTGGCGAACTGCCTGCGGTACCAATTGAGGCGCGCGGCATCGTCCGGCCCGCGCTCAGTGGTATCGAGATAGAGCACGAGCGGCTGTCCGGTCTTTGCTTCGCGGCCGTCGGGATAGCCTGCTTCGGCGAGGAGTTTGCGCGCGGCCTCAATGGGCTTGCGCTTCGGCTTTCCGTCCACCCAGTCATAGACCACCGGGTTGTAGCCCTGGGCGTCTTCCCGGTAGCCGAAGATACCCGGCGGCAGCGGCCCCATACCGGCGATTCCCCGGCCGTTGGCGAAGATCGAGATGAATTCCTCCCAGTCGATCGCGATCGACACCGCCTGCCGCAGCTTCCTCGCGCGCTCGCGCATCCTGTCATCGCCCTTTCCGCCCACGACCGCGTCGTTGAAATTGAACGCGAGGTAGAACGTCGTCGGAGCGACCGACGTGCGCAACCGGATCCCGCGCCTTTCCATCTCGGATGTCAGCGCCGCATCGCCCTCCACGTTGACCCGTACCGCCTGGTCGAAGTTGTCGGAACCGATGCCCGCGCTGTCAAAATAGCCCTGCAGGAACTTGTTCCATAAGGGAACGCTTTCTTTTTCCCGGGTAAACACGATGCGCTCGACGAAGGGCACGCGCTTGCCTGCGTCGGCAAGCAGTCCGGCTTTGGCGTCGCCGGGCTCGCCTTCCGACGGATAGAGCTCGCCGCGGAAGTTCGGGTTGGCCTGGAGCACCATGCGCGAGTTGGGGTCGTTCTCCGCCAGCATGTAGGCACCGGTGCCGACCGGGTACCAATCGAGCGTGAGGTTGCGGCCGTCGTTCATGCCGCGCTGCGAGTAGAAGCGGTCCGCCTCCCACGGGATCGGCCCGAAGAACGGCATGGCGAGCCAAAAGACGAACTGCGGATACTTGCCCTTGATGCGCACGCGATACGTATAGCGGTCCACCGTTTTCACCCCGGACAGGTCGTAGCCTCGCAGGTCGATCCAGGGGTAGCCGCGATCCGATGCCCCATGAGTTTTCTGGTGCCCGGCCATCAACGCGTTGTTGTCGCGCTTGAGCAGGTCGCCCAGCTCCTTCAGCCCGACGATGTAATCGGTCATGTGCCCGTAAATTGGCGACACCACGCGCGGGTGAGCGAGCCGCTTGATTTCGTAGACGTAGTCCTCCGCCGTCAGCTCGCGCGTGCCGGTCTTCGGAAAATCGGACAGCTTGTATTTCGAGCGGATCTCGCTCTCGGGCAGCGAGAGATACAGCGGCTCGCCTTTCTCGTCTTTTGCGAAGGCGGGATGCGGCTGGTACTGAATGCCCCGGCGAATGCGGATCTCGTATTCGCTGTAGGCGACGCGATCGGCTTCCGTGTCGGCAGAAAGCAGTCGCCCGCGCCCGTCGAAGAGCCTGGGCCTGGGGACTTCGGACGCGGCCGCTGGAATCAGCTGGTAGGGCCGCTTCAGATAGTGATACTGCAGCGGCGGCTCGTATATCTGCTGGATGACGTCGTATTCGTCCGAGGTATAGGACTGCGCCGGATCGAGGTGCTTCGGTCGCTCGAGGAAGAATGTGTAGAGAATGTTTCTGCTGCTGTCCCCAGGAGGGTAAGGCTCGTTCCATATCCGCCCACAGCCCCCAAATCCGCACATCAGCAGCGTGAGGGAAAGGATGGAGCCGCGCATGGCGGCCAAGTGTAGCGGAACCCCGCAGCAACGTCACTCGGGCCGGTCCGGCGCTCGGATATAATTGGCGCTGAATCAGGGAGAGTTCAAATGGGTTTTCTCGCCGGCAAGCGCGTGCTTATCACCGGACTGCTGTCCAACCGCTCGATCGCCTACGGCATCGCCAAGGCCGCCAGGCGCGAAGGCGCCGAGCTCGCGTTTACATTCCAGAACGAACGCTTCCGGGAGCGCGTCTCGGAAATGGCCGGCGAATTCGGCAGCAAGCTCGTGTTCCCCTGCGACGTTGCGAGCGATACGGAGATCGCGGCGCTTTTTTCAGAGCTCGCCAGGAACTGGGACGGACTCGATGGACTGGTCCATGCGATCGCGTTCGCGCCGCGGGAAGCCGTCGCCGGCGATTTTCTGGATGGCCTGTCGCGCGAATCCTTCCGCATCGCGCACGACGTCAGCGCCTACAGCTTTGCGGCACTCGCAAAGGCCGCTCTCCCGCTGATGCAGGGGCGGCGCGCGGCGCTCCTCACCTTGACCTACCTCGGTGCGGAGCGCGTCGTGCCGAACTACAACACCATGGGACTTGCCAAAGCCAGCCTCGACGCGAGCGTGCGCTATCTCGCCGCAAGCCTCGGGCCGAAAGGCATTCGCGTCAACGCCATTTCCGCCGGTCCGATCAAGACGCTCGCTGCGAGCGGCATATCCGGTTTCGGCAAGATCCTGAAGCACGTCGAGGAGAACGCGCCGCTGCGGCGCAATGTCACGACCGAGGATGTCGGCAATGTCGCGGCGTTCCTGCTCTCCGACCTGGCGGCCGGCGTGACCGGCGAGATCACCTTTGTAGACGCGGGTTTCAGCACGGTAGTCGGCGGCTTGCCGGTGCCCGGCGAGACAGCGTCATAACGCCGGCGGCGGAATCAATCGGGCCGCGCTAGCGGCCCGGCATCAGTTCTTTTTTTCCAGCAGCGACTTGTTGATCTCGACCTTGGCGTCGGAGCGAAGGCCTGCGAGGAAGGACTTGAATTCCTGAGTGCCGCTCATGCGCCCCAGCTCGGTCTGCACGCCGCGCTGGCGGGCTTCATCCTGCTGAGCATCGATTACGCGGCTGATGCGATAGATTGCGTATCCGTTCGGCGAGTCGACCCCGATGTACGCCGGCAGTACCGACGCGTCCGCGCGAAATATCTGCGACAAGGCCGCGGGACCGAGCGACGCGGGGTTGTCGCGGCTCACGATCCTTGCCGTCCCAAAGCTCGCGGCGGAAGCATTGCCCTTGCGCAGCTCTTCAAGGCGCTCCGCGCCCCGTTTTCTCGCAACCTCGAGGGCCTCCTGCCGGGCAAGCTGCCTGGCGATTTCGCCCCTGACTTCGTCGAACGGCCGCCGGCTTGCGGGCTTGTGATCCACGACGCGCGCCGCGACCAGCGTGTTCTGCGCGACTTCGATCGCCTCGGTATTGCGCCGGTTCTTCATTGCATCGTCGCTGAACAGTGCCGCCAGCACCTTGGGGTTATTGAGCAACTGGACGGAAGACGATTGCCGGGTGATCCCGCCTGCCTGCTGGATCTGAAGCTTGAACTTCTCGGCAGCCGGTTTCAGCGAATCAGCCTGCTCGTACACGAGGTTGCTGAAGCTTTCCGCTGCTTCCGCGAATCGCCTGCCTGCCTGCTGCTTGCGCAGTTCGATCTCGATTCCGGGCCGCGCATCCGCAAGGCTCTTCATCTTGCCCGGCTTGATGCCTGTCACTTTGATGATGTGAAAGCCGAAATCGGATTCCACGAGGTCGCCGATCTCATTCAGTTTCTGCCGGAACGCGGCCTCCTCGAAAGGCCGCACCATCATGCCGGGCGAGAAATATCCGACGTCACCGCCCTTGGAAGCGGACCCGGGATCGGCGGAATTGCTCTTCGCCAGCTGCGCGAAATTGCCCGGCGATTTGCGCAGCTGGGCGAGAATCTGCCCGGCGCGTTCCCGTGCCCTGGTCTTTTCCGCATCTCCGGCGTCGCGCTTGAATGCGATGAGGATATGGCTGGCCTGGCGCTGCTCCGGCTCGCCGAACTTCGAGATATTCGCATCGTAGTAGGCCTTGACCGAATCGGCGCCGATCTGCTCGGATGAAGCCAGCGCATCGGCATTGAGGACAAGAAATTCGACGCGAACTTCCTCCGGAACCTGGAAGCGGCTTGGGTTGCCGTCGTAGAACGCCTTGATCACCTCTGGCGCGATCTTCGCCTGCGCAAGCTGCGGGTCCACCGGAACCTGGTGCTCGGAGATTTCACGCCGTTGCGCGCGCAGCTGCGCGACCTGACGCGCCACAGCCCTGGGCGCCATTCCGGAATCGGCAAGCGCCCCGGTAAGCTGCTGCATCATCAGGTCGCGACGCAACGATGCTTCGAATGACGCCGGCGTGTAGCCCTCGGCGCGCACCATGGATTCATATCTTGATTTCGAAAACCGGCCGTCCTCCTGAAACGCCGGAATCGAGGCGACGGTTTCCCGAAGCTGGTCATCGTCCACGGTGATGCTGTTGCGGACGGCAAATTGCACCAGGAGGCGCTGCGAGACCATTCCCTCGAGCAGCTCCAGGCGCATTTCCGGAGACTCGAAAAGCGCCGGATTGTAGTTCTTGCCGAGCATACTGCGCATTCGCTCCTGCTGCTGCCTCAGGGCGTCGGCGAATTCCTGCTCAGTGACCTTCTGGCCGTCGACGCTGGCGATGTCGTTCGCGAGATTGAATACGCGCTGATAGGAATCGATCCCCCAGAACGCAAACGGCAGGGCGACCAGCACCAGCACGATCTGCATCAGGCGCTTGTTGTTGTGGACCAGATTGAACACGTGTGCGCGTCACCGAAAAAAAACTGGAGAACCGCGATTCGACTCGGGAATCTGGCGGAGTGGACGGGACTCGAACCCGCGACCCCCGGCGTGACAGGCCGGTATTCTAACCAACTGAACTACCACTCCGTACCCAACAGTCCCGCATCGCGCGGCCGGCCGATGGTGGGTGCTGAGAGGATCGAACTCCCGACATTCGCCTTGTAAGGGCGACGCTCTACCAGCTGAGCTAAGCACCCCTTCTCAGAGGACCGATGCGGCTGCTTTTCGGAAAAAGGGGCCGCCCGCGGATCCTGGAAGGGCTGCTAGTTTACTGCACCCTTGAGCTCTTTGCCAGCGCGGAACTTGGGAACCTTTGCAGCCCTGATTTTGATCGCCGCCCCGGTCCGAGGATTGCGGCCGGTGCGTGCCGCGCGCTTGCCGACGTAAAACGTGCCGAATCCCACCAGCGTGACCATGCTGCCTTTTTTCAAGGCGGTCTTGATCGCCGTGACCGCCGCATCAAGCGCGCGTCCCGCCGCTGCCTTGGAAATGTCGGCGGACCTGGCAACCTGATCGATGATTTCCAATTTGTTCATTTGACCCCCCAAAGTTCGGTTAAGACCGGAAAACGAAGCCACTTAAGACCGGCCACCTGGCTTCGCCATATTTGCAATGGAATTCAGTGAAGGATTTCCCGGCCATATCGCATTTGAACGGCTGGACCGTAGCTGTTTTTATTCAACGCGGCGGCTGAATCGACTTTCGATGCTTGCGGGAATTTTCTTTTACACTGAATCCAGAATCCGTACGCACTTTATATCAATCGCAAAAGCACCATGTCAAGCGCCCGCAACGCATTTTGTGATGCAATCGCGATTCGCAGAACTGCTGCAAGAGTTGCGCCAGCCTTTGAGCTGCCGACGCATACGGAATCGGGAAGACTGCGGAATTACTGCGGCAAGAGCGCAAACGAGGTGCAACGCACCCCGCGCTGCAACAATTAGTGAGTCACCACTGAAGTAGAAGTCTTGTCCTCGGTGGCGGGAGGAACCGGCGCCACGTCAGCTGTTGCGGGCTTGCGCGGCTCAGGCTGGCGTTCCAGCGCGAGCTCGAGAACCTGATCGATCCATTTCACCGGAAGAATTTCCAGCCGATTCTTGATGTTGTCCGGTATTTCTACAAGATCCTTCACGTTCTCGTCCGGGATCAGAACGGTCTTGATTCCGCCGCGGTGCGCCGCCAGCAGTTTTTCCTTCAATCCGCCGATCACCAGCACTTCGCCGCGCAACGTGATCTCGCCGGTCATGGCGACACCGGCCCGCACCGGGATTCCGGTCAGCACCGACACCATCGCGGTGCAGATACCGATCCCCGCGCTCGGCCCGTCCTTGGGCGTTGCGCCCTCGGGCAGGTGGATGTGGATGTCGTTCTTCTGGTAGAAGTCCTCCGCGACGCCCAGCTTGGAGGATCGATTGCGCACGACGCTAAGCGCCGCCTGGATCGATTCCTGCATGACTTCGCCGAGCTTGCCGGTGGTGATGGTCTTGCCTTTGCCCGGCATGGTGACGGCCTCGATGGTGAGCAGCTCGCCGCCGACCTCGGTCCAGGCCAAACCAGTCACCTGGCCGACCTGGTTCTTCTTCTCGGCCATGCCGTAGGAAAAGCGCCGCACGCCGACAAACTTGTCGAGGTTCTTCGGCGTGACCAGGATCCTCCTTTGCTTGTCCTTGGTCACCAGGGTCTTCACCACCTTGCGGCAGATCTTGGAGATCTCGCGCTCCAGGCTCCGCACGCCCGCCTCGCGGGTGTAGTAGCGGACGATGTCGCGGATGGCGCCCTCGGCCACATGAAGCTCGTCTTTCTTCAGGCCATTGTTCTTCAGCTGCTTGGGCAGCAGGTAGCGGGTGGCGATGTTGACCTTTTCATCTTCCGTGTAGCCGGAAATACGGATCACTTCCATCCGGTCGAGCAGCGCCGGCGGGATGTTCAGCGTATTGGCAGTCGCGACGAACATCACTTCCGAGAGGTCGTACTCGACCTCGACGTAGTGGTCGGTGAAGGTATGGTTCTGCTCGGGATCGAGTACTTCCAGCAAGGCCGATGACGGGTCGCCGCGGAAGTCCATGCCCAGCTTGTCCACTTCGTCGAGCAGGAAGAGCGGGTTGCGCACGCCCACCTTGCTCATGTTCTGCAGGATCTTGCCGGGCATGGAACCTATATAGGTACGGCGGTGGCCGCGGATTTCTGCCTCGTCGCGAACGCCGCCGAGCGACATGCGCACGAATTTGCGGTTGGTCGCACGGGCGATCGACTGCCCCAGCGATGTCTTCCCGACTCCCGGCGCGCCGACCAGGCACAGGATCGGCGCCTTGACCTTGTCTACGCGGATTTGCACCGCCAGGTATTCAACGATGCGTTCCTTGACTTTTTCCAGGCCGTAGTGATCGGCTTCGAGGATCTTCTCCGCCGCGGATATGTCGCGCGAAATCTTGCTGCGCTTCTTCCAAGGCAGGTTGATCAGCGTTTCAATATAGTTTCGTACCACCGTCGCTTCGGCGGACATGGGCGACATCAGGCGCAGCTTCTTCAGCTCCGCCTCGACCTTCTTGCGCGCCTCCTTGGGCATGCGCGCGGCCCTGATCCGCTTTTCCATTTCCTCGAGATCGGCGCCGTCCTCGCCCTCTCCAAGTTCCTTCTGGATTGCCTTGACCTGCTCGTTGAGGTAATACTCCCGCTGGCTCTTTTCCATCTGGCGCTTGACGCGGCCGCGGATGCGCTTTTCGACCTGAAGGATGTCGATCTCGGATTCGAGCTGCGAAAGCAGATGCTCGAGGCGCGCCTTGACTTCGAACATTTCCAGCACCTGCTGCTTCTGCTCGAGCTTGAGCGGAAGATGCGCCGCAATGGTATCGGCGAGCCGCCCTGCTTCCTCGATTCCGGCGAGCGAGGTCAGGATTTCCGGCGGAATCTTCTTGTTCAGCTTGACGTACTGGTCGAATTGCGCGATCAGCGCCCGGCGCATCGCTTCGATCTCGGTCGCGTCGCCCGCATCGTGCGGAACCGCGATCGCCTCGGCGACATAGTGGCTGCCCAAATCGTCTATTCCCCGGATTCTCGCCCGCTGGTTGCCTTCCACCAGCACCTTCACCGTGCCGTCGGGCAACTTCAGCATCTGAAGGATGTTGGAGATGCAGCCGATCTTGTACATATCCTCGGCACCTGGCTCGTCCTTGGCCGCCGACTTCTGCGCCACGAGCAGGATGCTCTTGCCCGCTTCCATGGCGATCTCCATCGCCTTGATCGACTTCGGACGCCCCACGAAGAGCGGGATGACCATGTGCGGGAACACCACCACGTCCCGCAGGGGCAGCAGCGGATACGGGCTCAGATCAGGCGCGGTTTCGGTGGCCATTGGGTTCCCGGAAAGAAAGGGTCGAATACAACATTGGGCCGATAGCGCCCGGATTCAAGCTGCGCATCGCACGCGGCCTGGAAGAACGCATCCTGGAAAAACCAAGCAGCCGTTCAAGCGGTACCCGCCACTTTGGGCGGATCGGCGTAGATAAGGAGCGGCTTACCTCCGGCCACGATGGTATTTTCGTCCACCACGACTTTGCTGACGTTCTCCATGGTCGGGAGGTCGAACATGATGTCGAGCAGCACCTGCTCGAGGATCGAGCGCAGGCCTCGCGCGCCCGTCTTGCGCGCCAGCGCCTTCGTGGCGATAGCCTGCAGCGCAGGCGGACGCACCTCAAGATCGACGCCCTCCATCCCGAACAGCCTCTGATATTGCTTGATGAGGGCGTTCTTCGGCTCCGTGAGAATCTGGATCAGCGCATGCTCGTCGAGTTCCTCCAGCGTCGCCACGACCGGCAGCCGTCCGACGAACTCGGGAATCAGCCCATACTTGATGAGGTCCTCCGGCTCCACCGTGCGCAGGACCTCGCTGATGTCCTTGGCGT
>JBGPLD010000006.1:0-14294 GCA_041486325.1 Gammaproteobacteria bacterium | reverse complement strand
TGAACGGCGGCACGCTGGACGGCACGCGCGTCCTGAGCCGCACGACGGTGAAGCTGATGACCTCGGATCACCTGGGCAACTTCATCATCCAGACCCCGCAGCCGGGCGAGCTGCTGCTCGGCACCAAGGGCTACAGCTTCGGCCTCGGCTTCATGGTGCGCACCGGCGACGGCGTCGCGGGCGTGCCGGGATCGGCGGGCGAGTATATGTGGGCGGGCTACGCCGGCACCTTCTTCTGGGTGGACCCGAAGGAACAGGTGACCGCGGTGCTGATGACGCAGGCGGCGAGCCCGCAGCGGGCGTATTTCCGCAAGCTCGTGAAGCAGCTCGTCTATCAGGCGATCACTGACTAGGCGTCTCGGGCTTATAGGCGCCCGATGATCGAGCTGGACCCGTGGCAAACGGCATCGTCGGGACGTGCCGCAGCTCGGATACGGAGTACGTGGGCCCCGACTGCGTTTCCAGCGGGCGGGCTTTTCTCAGGCGATTTAGAGGTTCAAAGAGGAGGGTTGGTTATGAAACATTTGATTCGTTTGTTTGTGAGCGTTCTGGTTCCTGCTTTCATGCTGGTTGGAGTAGCCGCGAATTCGGCGATGGCGCAGGACAAGGCGAAAGCGGCCGCAAAAAGTTACGAACGGCTGGTACTGGTGGATAACGCCAAGGTTGTGGTAACCAGAGTCACAACCAAACCGGGGGGCGAATCCGATAGCAGGTTGCGGAATACTTATCGCGTCGTTTATGTATTGAAGGGCGGGACACAGGAGCGCACCTTTGCGGATGGGAAGAAGGAGATCAACAAGTACAAAACCGGAGAAACGAGATTTGTCGAGCCGGACAAGGCGGCCTATAAAATCAAGAACACCGGAAAAACCGACATCGTGATTCAGGTCGTGCAGTTGAAGTGACGTAAGCTGACTTGCGGATCCGGAAAGCCGGCATACGGAGTACACGGGCCCCGGCCGCGTTTCCCGCGGCCGGGCTTTTCTCGGGCAACTCAGAGATTCAAGGAGGAGGGTTGGTCATGAAGCTTTTGATTCGTTTGTTCGTGAGTGTACTGGTTCCTGCTTTCATGTTGGTTGGAGTCGCCGCGAATCCTGCGATGGCGCAGGACAAGGCGAAAGCAGAGAAAGGGAAGGCGACTCAGACGGTGCTGCTGGACAACGACAAGGTGCGGGCGTTCGAGGTTCAATACAAGCCCGGAGATGAGAATCCGGCCGTCCCGAGCGCTTCTTTCCGTGTCGTTCGTGCTTTGAAGGGTGGGACACTGCAGCGCATCTACACCGATGGCAAGACTGAGAAGGTAGAGTGGAAAACCGGTGAGGTGAGACTGAACGAGCCGAGCAAGATAGGCTATAACACCAAGAACATCGGAAAATCCGACCTGGTGCTTTACGTTGTGGTGCTGAAACAGGCGAAATGACGTAAGCAGTGCCGGAGGCGGGTCCGGAAAGCCTCATGATTTGCCGAATCCGCCTTCGGCGATTCCCACGTACCCCTCTCCGGAGGGGTTTTCTTTTTCAAGCCAGTGCAGCCCGTTCAACCGAATGCCCGGATTGGCTCCTCGCAGGCGATCATTGCGGCAAATCGAATGACCGCTCCTGTTCGTGCGCCGACTAAGAACTAAAACATAGACAATTGATTTTTCTATCACTTGTGCGACGCGTCATTCATTTGTCATAATTTTCTTATGGTGTTCCAAACTATTCTCTGATACCGTTTCTGCTCCCGTCAGGCGACTCACTTCCCGCCCGATGTTGGCAGGGATAATTGACGAAGACCGGCGGCGCAGCAGTTCGTGTTGCCGTTAAGAAATGAGCGTTCCATTTCACCCGTGCGATGAGTTCGCAGAGCCCACGGCCCGCGCGAACCAAAAGGAGGAGTCATGAAAAGATTCGTTGAATCACACCAGAACTTATCCTGTATTTCCCGCCGGATCACGGCACCGGGAAGCGGTGCGCCTTGTCGACCAAGAATGGGCGCAGTCGCGGCCGCGTTGGTCCTGGCCGGCATCGCCATCACGCCTGGGGCGGCGTTGGCCGACGCATTCAATCCGGTTTGCCCGACGGAAACAGCGTTCTTCGATCCGGGACATGGCGAGGACATCGTGCTGCCGAAAGGCTTCAAGGTGGAAGTGTTCGCCAAAGGCCTGAATTTCCCCACCGACGTCGCTTTTCTCGGTGAGAAGGGTGACTTTCGCGTGCTGGTGCTCGAGTCCGGGACGGGGCTTCCGAGCCGCTGCAATGACAATACCAAGGTGCCCGGCGTCGGCAAGTTCGCCGCGAACAACCCGTTCACGCCTGATCTTCTCATTTTCGACCGCCACGGCAGCAAGCTTGCCGGCCCGATCGGAAAACCCACCTCCTCGGGCGGCGGTTTTCAGCCGGACGGCCCGGCGATCGGGCTTTCATTCGAGCATGGCACGCTCGGCGGAACCTTATTCGCGACCGACTCCAATCAGGGCGTGCGCGGCGCGTCCGGCGCGGCCAACAACACCTCGCGAATCGTGACCGTGAATCTTTCCAGCGGGGCAGTGACTCCGGTAATCACCGGCCTGCCGACGGGCGATCATCCGACCGAGCAGATCATCATCAAGGACGGCTGGCTGTACTGGTCGCAGGGCTCCGCCACCAACGCCGGAGTGACCGGCCACGATAACGGCGGTGGAGGAAACCAGCACGATATCGCGTGCGAGCAGATTACTTTGAGCAACGCGGTGTTCGATTCTGGCGACGGCCATAAGACGAGCGGCTATTCCAACCACGGCGTGCAGCGTCCCGGCGCGGTCGTTCCGGCGTTCGAAGGCGCCACGCGCAAAGGCATGTGCACAGGCGCAATCCTGCGCGCGCGGATCTCGAACCCGGTGAACACGATCGAGCCCTTCGCCTGGGGATTTCGCAATCCTTACGGGATCCGCTTTTCGCCCGAAGACCATCCGCTCAAGGGCCAGTTGCTGATCAGCGAGAACGGCGAGGATGAGCGCGGCGCGCGGCCGGTCAACAACTCGCCCGACCGGCTGGCGATCGCACGGCAGAACCCGGATGGCACGCCGGAGTTTCACGGCTGGCCGGACCGCTTCGGCTTCCTCGATTCCACCCAGTCGGTTTTCAACCCGATCGGTGGTGGAGGGGACGACCTCTTCCCCGACATTGCGCGCATCAAGGCGGAAAACACCCCGGTGCGCCACGTGTTGGCGTTCCTGCCGCAGCCGCCGATGGCGCCGCTTGCGCTCGAGCCTGCGGACGTGGCGGCGGTCGGTCTCGATTTCGTGCCGAAGTCGTTCGTGCACGGGGTGGTCAAGCCCAATGCAGTGCTGCTCTCGCGCGAGGGAGACTTCGGCTTCTCGCCCGAAAACGGCAGCCCGTCCGCGGGCCACGACATCGAGCTGATCAATTTTACCAAGCAGGATGATCCGAACGAGCTGCAGCTGTCGCGCTTTGCCTTCAATTGTCCGCAGGGTTCCCACAGCCACGATCCGGACGGCAGCCCGATCTGCAAGGCCGAGTCCGACCAGGCGTTCCCCGGCAAGCTGCGCGGCATCAATCGGCCGACGACTGTCAGGTTCGGCCCTGACGGCGCGGCCTATCTGGTCGACTACGGCGTGGTGCGCGATCCGGGCGGGGCCGACCCAGGGTCGCAATTCGTCAACGGGGCGGACGCTCCGCTGGTGCAGATCCCGGGCACGGGCGTGATCTGGAAGATCACGCGCATCGGCGGATCGCACCATGACGACGATTGACGAGCGCGTGGAGGAGAGCAGCGTGACGTTCGGACCTTGCTCGATGGAGGCTGCGCGGCCCGTGTAGAAGGCGCGGCGCTCCGATACGAAAAGCCCGCAACGCGAGTTGCGGGCTTTTTTTTCCGGCGGGAGGTGCTGGATTTCCTCGTCAACGAGCGGGCGATCTCCCCCGAGCTGAGAAGCCGCATCCTCGCCTGGCGCCATGTCCAGGTCATGCCGCGGGCCGAGTGGCTGGGGCTGCTGTGCAAACACATCCCGAACCAACCTCAGAATCTCCTCGCGCGCAAATACGCGCTGACCGTTATTCTCTGTTTCTTGGTTCGAACGGCGATTTGGGAACCGAGCGCAACACCTCGTCAAGGCGAGGTTCTGAAGAGATTCCCAAAACATCGCCATGCAGAGAAGGCCGCTTGCGCCACGGGAGTCCGGATCGGTCGCTCGACATTGTGCGAACAGTGCCAGGTAAAGCATAGGCACCAGCGAGCATGCTGGATGAATGGTCTATTACCATACCGCGTAGACCATGATGAAGCCTGCTGCAACCATTCCTGTTAGCGCAAGTGCGAACAAGGCATCGACGAACTTTTCGAGCTTGGCGGCGCGCGATCGGTCATTGGTTCGCAGGGCAAGGAAGATCGCGTATGTGCAGACCAGGAACATAAGTGCCGAAATCGCGAGAGCATCGTCTACAATGGTGCTCGAGTACGAGTGGGCTCCGATGGTATGAAACAGCGTTACTCCGGTTATGCACAGACCAGCCAGCGTTCCCGACAAGGAGAGCAGATGCAGAAGCTCGTCGCGAAGCCGTGCGATCGGGTTGTTAGAGATATTCATAGGGGCTAACAGTCTTTCACCAGAGTGGCCGGTCAGGACGGTTGCGGCGCGCCGGCACCAGCAGTTGCCGATGCGCCTCCCGCTGATGCAGCTGACCGATTCGACTCGTTGAGGATTGGGGGCCGCACTGCTACACGGCACTCTTTCAAGCGCTGACGGCTAAGGGCTTCGCGCCGTTTTGGTGGTTCTTGCTCGAAAGCAGATCGATCAAGCCGTCGATGCCGTGATTGCGGATTTCCTCGGCGAAACTGTTGCGGTAGACGGCGGCGAGGCTGACGCTGTCGATTTTGAGGTCGTAGATCTTCCACCCTGAGGGCGTGTTCTCCATTTCGTATTCGATTGCGATTGGCTGCTCCGCTCCCGATTTCTTTACTTGCGACCGCACAGCAACCGTTGTGTCCCCGGGCTGAGCGCGCAATGGCTTGTACTCGATGATCGCGTCGCGATAACTCATAAGCGCATTCGAGTACGTGTGCACGAGAAGGGTCTTGAATTCCAGGATGATCTGCCTTTGCTGCTCAAGGTTTGCGCGCCTCCAGTCGGCCCCCATGGCAATCTGAGTCGTATGTGCGAAGTTGAAGTGGGGTAGCACTTTTGTCTCGATGAGGTCCGCCAGCTTGCCTGGATTGGCGGCGTACGTATCTCGATCCTGCTTAATGAGGGCGATAATGTCCTGCGCAATCGTCTTCACCAGAACATCGGGAGCGAGATCCTGCGCGAATGCAACTGGTAGCGCAACCGCCAGCATCATCAACAGCAGGGATCCGATCGCATTGTTCTTGAAAGAATTTGACATGAGAGGCGTCCTATCTGGAAACGGCTGGGTCCCCTGCAGCCAGCAATCTGATTGGGAATTGAGAAGGGAAACGATGCTGCGTGCAAAACCTTCATTGAATAGGAATCGAGGCTCCATGCTAGTGCCGCGAGTCTTTCGGAATCCTTACGCCGCTCGTTTCAGATGCGTTTCAGTTGTAACGGCATGTTTCGCCTCGCCGAGACCAGAGAAAATCGCCTTCTCCCGCGTGCGGGATATCGCGCACCCGGGGCCACGTTCGGGAAGCCTGAACGACTGGTATTGGCCGTGCGCCGGCCAAGGCACTAAAGATTGGCGGCCAGTTCCCGCGTAAGCCGGGCCGCCGGTATCTCCTTGCAACCGCTCGCATTCTGGCCGGACCAGAGCGGGGAGAAATCACCCGAGCCTTCGCTTTCGGCTCTGGCGCGCAAGGGGGCGATGGCCGAGGTGGCCAGGGGAAACGCAGGCGCAGCGCTGCTGATCGGGCCCAGCTCCTTCATCACATGGTTCATGATTCCACGGGCGGGCCGGCCCGTGAAAAGGTTCGTGAGCGCGGTGTGGCGCGCGGCCTTGCTCTTCAGCGCCGCGCGGTGCACCGCGCTGGTGGTGGCTTCCGGGCAAAGCATGTAAGCCGTTCCAATTTGCACGCCGGCCGCGCCAAGCGCCATGGCCGCCGCGACGCCTTGCGCATCGGCGATGCCGCCAGCGGCAATGACCGGGAGCTTCACCGCGCGCACGATCTGCGGCAATAGCGCAAACGTGCCGATCTGGGTGCTCAGATCGTTCGACAGGAAATTGCCGCGATGTCCGCCTGCCTCCAAGCCTTGCGCGATGACGGCATCGACTCCGCGAGCTTCGAGCCAGAGCGCTTCTTCAACGGTGGTCGCCGAGGAGAGCACCTTCGAGCCCCAGGCTCTCACTCGTGCGAGCAATTCCGCCGACGGCAAGCCAAAATGAAAGCTCACCACCGCAGGCTTGAATTCATCAAGCACGTCGGCGGCTTCGGCGCTGAAGGGCGCACGTCCCGGCCCGGCGGGAATGTTCTCCGGATCGATTCCATACCTTTTGTAGAAAGGCGAAAGCGTTCTCCGCCAAGCCACCTCGCACTTGGCATCCGGCGCGGGGGGAGTGTGGCAAAAGAAATTCACGTTGAAAGGTTTACTGGTGTGCGCCTTGATTTTCGCGAGCTCGTCGCGCATGGTCTCAAGGCCGAGCACGGCGCAAGGCAGCGAGCCCAGACCGCCCGCATTGGATACGGCCACCGCCAGCGCATTGCCTTGCACGCCCGCCATGGGCGCCTGAATGATCGGAAGATCTGTGCCAAGGAGCTCGGATAGTTTCATCGTTTGATATTCTGGAACCGGCATCTCATCCGGCCGCAAGCGGTCATCCGTGCATGGCGACGACCACGCAGCATATCGCCCAGAACAGGCAGTATTCGTGGCCGCCGATGTTCCAAAGCCACTTGCCGCCGGAGACCCGATAAACTCCGATTGCCGCAACGCAGAGGTGAAAGGCCGCCACCCAGGCAACGTAGCTCGTATAGATGCCCAGGATCAGGCCGATTGCCAGCACCGTCTCAATGAGACCCGCGGTGTACATCCAGAATGCCGGCGGCTTGAACTTGGCGGCGACGAAGAAGCCGAGCGCCGCGGGGACGAAGAACTTGGCGTAGATGTGCGGAATGAAGAACGCGCCGCAGATAATGCGGAGGATATTGAACTCGTTCATCAGATTGAATTTATCGGCGAACGACATCTTTCCTCCCCCTTGACGGTCATGGCGGCGCTATCTATCGCGTCATGCCGCGCAATTGCCGATACTCTATTCCTGAATCGGAGCGGCTCAAAGCGGTTTGCCCTTCAGCCACGCCGCACCGCGCGCATAGAGCGCTTCGGCCCCCGGCCCGTCAAGGCCGGGCAAATCCTCCTTCACTTTGTAGCCGATTCTCGTCTGCAAATAGGCGAGGTGGCGGTAGCCGGCGGGGAAACGCTCGAGCAGCACCGGGTCGAGCTTGAGGGTCGCCGCAGGGTCGACCGGATCGAGCCTGTCCTTCTCGTAGAAAAGCCGGCGCAGCACCAGGCCCCACCGGCCCTTGCGCTTCTCCAGGAAGTCGTAGAACCGGCCGGTGCAGACCACGTCGCACAGCACGCTCTCGACCGGCGCGCGCTGCGAGATCGTCATCTTGGTCTGTGCGATTGCCCGCTTGCCCTTGATGTCGATCGAGGACCCGCCGAGCATGTGAAGGATGCGCACGCCGCGAGCATAGCCCTCCTGGTTGACCCGGATAAAATCCTCGTAGGAGCCTTGGAACCAGGTGGCCCACATCTGCCCGCCCGGGTGCCAGAGCGTGCGGAACCGGTCCCACATCAGGGCATCGCGCCACAGCGCCCAGTTCTCGATCAGTTCGCGGATGACGAGGCGCTCTTCCATGTTTTTTTTCATGATGCTGCCCTGGTCCCGGGGTGCGGATTGATCCTGCCACAGGTGCGGGAACGCCCGTCGGGCGGGTCGGCACGATCGAACGGTCCACGCACTATCCGGCGCCCGGACGCCCCCATTTCCACAGGGGCGCCCGCCGCGTTTGGACTTTCTGCGCCCTCAACCCTTCACGACTTCTTCCCACTTCGGACAACTGCGCTGCTCGACGGGAACGTCGTAGGGCTGATAGTTGGTCTTGTCCACCACCGTGGACGGCAGCACGTGCTCGGCTGGCACCGGCTGCCTGCGCAGATTGCGGATCGCGATCATGGTCCCGATGCAACCCTGCAGGAAGCCGTTGTAGTCTCCGGTCGCGAGCAGCCGTCCCGCCTTGATCGCGTCCACCGCCTCCTTGGTGCCGTTGATGCCGACGGCGAGCACTTTGCGCTTGGCGGCGTCCGCGGCCTCGAGCGCGCCGAGCGCCATCGCGTCGTTGGCGGCGAGGATGCCGTCTATCTGCGGAAACGACTGCATGAGATTTTCCATCACCTGCAGCGCCTGCAGGCGCTGGTAGTTGCCCGGCTGAGAGGCGAGCAGCTTCACGTTGGGGAATTCCTTCAGCGCATCCTGGAAGCCGCGCACGCGGTCGACATTGGTGAGCGAGCCCTTCACGCCTTCGATGATGACCACATTGCCCTTTCCGCCCATCGCCTTCAGCATGTGGCGCGCGGTGGCCAGCCCCAGCTGGTAGTCGCCGCCGCCGACGAACGCGACGAACTTGCCGCCGGCGGAGCGGTCGGTGATGTTCACCACCGGAATGTTCGCCTTGTTGATTTTCTCCACGCCCGGCACCATCGCCTTGTAGTCCACGGGAATGAACACGATCGCGTCGGGCTTCCTGACGATCGCGTCCTCCACCTGGCTCATCTGCTCGGGGATCGAGTCGGGTTTGGTCGGAACGAAGTGGGTGACCGTCGCCCTCATCTGCTTCGCGGCCGAATCCGCACCGAGCCGTACCGACTGGAAGTACGGATTGGTGTTGTTCTTGGTGAACACGGCGAGCTTCTCGCCGTCTGCCCGGGCGCCCGCCGCGCCGAGCACTGCCATCGCAACCGCGGAAACCAGCAGAACGCGCTTCATGACTTCTCCTTTTGACATCGGGTTTGAACGAACATCATAGCTTCTCCTCGGCGCGCTTGCGCGTCACCATATCCAGCCACACGCTTATAAGCACGATTGCCCCGGTGACGAACGGCTGCCAGTTCGCGTTCACCTGCAGCAGGTTCATTCCGTTCAGCACCAGCGTCAGGATCACCGCGCCGACCAGCGTTCCGGAGATCGTTCCCACGCCGCCGAACAGCGACGCCCCGCCTATCAGGCAGGCCGCGATCGCCGGCAGCAGCAGCGGTTCGCCGATGTCGGACTCGGCCGAGTTGAGCCGCGCGAGGTACACCAGCGCGGCCAGCCCCGCCATGCCGCCGCTCAAGGCATAGACAAGCACCAGGCGGCGTTTCACCGGAACCCCGGAGAGCCGCGCCGCCTCGGAATTCGCGCCGATGGCATAGATCTCCTGTCCCCAGGTGGTGAGCTGGGTGAAGAACCAGCCGATCGCGAGAAACAGGAACAGCAGGTAGATCGGGATCGGCACGCCGAACAGATAGCCGCTGCCGATCTCGCGGAATCCCGGCGGAAAGCCGTAGATGGTTTCACCCGCCATGTAGTAATACGACAGGCCGTGCAGTACCCACAGCATCCCGTAGGTCGCGATGAAAGGCGGCAGCCGCAGCAGCGTGACGAGAATGCCGTTGGTGAAACCGACCGCGAGTCCGCAGCCGATTCCGGTCAGCATGCCGAGCAGCGGAGAACCGGTGGCCTTGAGCACCGTCGCCGCCACGCAGGCGGCCATGCCGAGATTCGCAGCCACCGAGAGGTCGAGCCCCGCGGTGAGGATCACCAGCGTGAGCCCGGAGGCGATAAGGAACAGCAGCGCGGCCTGCCGCAGAACATTGATCACGTTCGATTGCGTGAGGAACGTGTCGGTCGCAAGCGCGAGCGCCACGCACATGACCAGCACCACGGCAAGCCGGTAGGCGAGCGCCGTGGCGCCGGCGGAAAACCGGTGACGCATGGAGAGTATCCCGTTCACGAGCGCTTCTTCAGGCCGTCTATGAACAGCGCGACGACGACGAGGAGGCCGATCGATACGACCACCAGCGACGAGGGCACGCCCAGGAGATTCAGTCCATTGCGCAGCACGCCCACCGTGATTACGCCGAGCACGGTGCCGAGCAGCCACCCTTCGCCGCGCTCGAACGAGGTGCCGCCGATGGCCACCGCCACGATGGCGTCGAACTCCATTCCGAGCGCGGCGGTCGGGTGACCGGCGTTGGTGCGCGCCGTCAGCAATAGCGCCGCCAAGCCCGCCATCAGGCCGCCGAACGCGTACACGCCGACGTGATGCAGGTGAACGCGCACGCCGGCCAGCACCAGCGCCTCGCGATTGCCGCCGATGGCCCGCACATAAGTGCCGAAGCGCGTGTGATAGAGCAGCCAGTGGGTGAATCCCCACGCGCCGAGCGCGATGATGAGCGGCGCCGGCACGCTGAACAACGCGCCTTCGGCGATCGGCCGCACCGGTTCGCTGATACCGACCACGCTTTGTCCGTCCGAGACGACCAGCGCGAGGCCCTGCGCCATGCCGAGCGTGCCCAGCGTCGCCACGAACGGCGGCATTTTCACCAGGGAAACCAGCGAGCCGTTGACCAGGCCGAAGGCGAACCCCACCGCGAGGGAGGCCGCCAGCGCAGCGGCGAGCCCCGCCCCGCGCACCAGCATCAGTGCGAGCACGACATTGCACAGCGTGAGCAGCGCGCCGAGCGAAATGTCCAGGCCCTCGCTCAGGATGATGAGCGTCATCGGCAGCGAGATCATGAGCAGGATCGCCGACTGCATGCCGATGTTCACGAGGTTCGGGCCGGACAGAAAGTTCTGCGCGGCAACGCCGAACGCGATGAGCAGCAGCGCCAGGATATAGGCGACGCCGGGGACGGCGGCCAGCCGCGCGCCCATGCCCGGGGCGACGAAGGCGACGGCCTTGTCACTCATGATGCATCGCCAGCCGCAGGACGTTCTGCTCGGTCAGGTCGCCGCGCTTCAGGTGTCCGGCGATGCGGCCTTCGCGCATGACGTAGGCGCGGTCGCACACGTGCACGATCTCGGGAAGCTCGGAGCTGATCATCAGCACCGCCGCGCCGTTACGCACGAGCTCGCCGATCAGGTTGAAGATCTCGGCCTTGGCGCCGACATCGATGCCGTGCGTGGGCTCGTCGAAGATGAAAAGCCGGCAGCCCGCCGGGAGCCACTTGCCGATCACGATTTTCTGCTGGTTGCCGCCGGAAAGATAGCGCACCAGCCGCTGCGGCGAGGGCGTCGCGATCCTCAACCGGTTGATCTGCTCGATCGCCACGCGCCGCGCCTCGCCCGGACGGAATGCACCGCTCGGAAAAAGCCGGAACAGGCTGGCGAGAACGAGGTTGTCCTGCACCGAGCGGATCAGCGCGAGGCCCCCCTGCTTGCGGTTCTCGGGTATGAGCGCGACGCCTTTGCGGGCCCTCGCGTCCGGGCCGCCCGCCAGCTGCTCGCCGAAGACGCGCACCTCGCCCGCGCTCACCGGATCGGCGCCGAATATCGCGCGCGCCACTTCGGTTCGGCCCGCGCCCACCAGCCCGGCGAGCCCGACGATCTCGCCGACGCGCACCTCGAGAGTGACCTGCTCGATACCGTTCGGAGAACTGATCTCCCTCACTTCGAGTGCAAGCTCGCCGGGCCGCTGGCAGTACTCGCGCGCGTAGGTCGTATCCACGGCGCGGCCCACCATCATCTGCACCAGCTGATCGGCGGTGGTTTGCGCCGGCAGCACCGAGGCGACCTTCCTGCCGTCGCGCAGCACCGTGATGCGGTCGCCCAGCTCGAACACCTCCGCGAGCCGGTGCGAGATGTACACGATTGCCACGCCCTCCTGCTTGAGCCGCCGGATCACGCCGAACAGCCGTTCCGTCTCCCGGTCGGAGAGCGCCGCGGTCGGCTCGTCCATCACCAGAATGCGCGCGTTCTGGGAGAGCGCCTTCGCGATCTCCACCATCTGCTGCTGCGCGACGCCGAGCTTCGCCACCAGCGTGCGCGTATCGAGCTCGAGGCCGAGGAGATCAAGCAACTCGCGCGCGCGGGCGTGCATCGCGCGATGGTCGATGTGGCCGGGGATGCGGCTGGCGAATTCGCGCCCGAGAAAAATGTTCTGCGCGATGTCGAGGAACGGCACCAGCGAGAACTCCTGGAAGATCACCGCGATGCCGAGCCGTCGCGCGTCGGCCGGCGAGCCGATCGTCACCGGGCGCCCGAGGTGGTGGAACTCGCCGGCGTCGGCGCGATAGGCGCCGTAGAGCACCTTCATGAGCGAGGACTTGCCCGCGCCGTTTTCGCCGAGCAGCATATGCACTTCGCCGGCATGGATCGGGAACGACACGTCGTCGAGCGCCCGCACGCCCGGAAACTGCTTGGAGATGTGACGCAACTCGAGGACGGGAACGTCCGGATCCCTGTGCCCTGCGACGGCCGCGGCCTCGCTCATAGGGAGGAATCTGCCGCCACGAGCAGGTCAATTCACGCCAGGCCGATCGGCAGCGACCGGCTCGCCCGCGAGCCAGCGGGCGCCACGGGCGTCTTCGACGCCCATCGCGGTTACGTAAGGATTCTTGCATTTCATGGACGTCCTCCAAGTTCGCTCAAAGGCCAAGTATGGATCGTAAACGGCACGCAGCACACGATCACTGCGATCAACTCCGAGACGGGTGCAACTTGGGAAAACGTGACCCGGTGCGGTTTGCGTCGTAGAGGCGAGAGCCGATTTGCATGTATGCTAATCCGTTCCCACCAATTACGAGTATTCTCTGTTCGACAAAGGAGGAGCCATGGAATCGAGCAAAAGGGATTTCCTTAAGGCAGGGGCGGGCGTCGCCGCGCTGGCGGTGATGCCGCGCGCGTTCGCGCAGTGGCAGCCGAGTCAGCGCTATCCCGACCCGCTCATCAAGATCGTCGACCCAAGCTTCGCGCGCTACCGGCTGGCGCTCGCCAAGGTCGAGAGAATCGCCTCGGGCATGCGCTGGTGCGAAGGGCCGGTGTGGGTCGGCGATGGCCGCTACCTGCTCTGGAGCGACATCCCGAACAACAGGATCATGAAGTGGGAGGAAGAAACCGGCGCGGTAAGCGTGTTCCGCAAGCCCTCGAACAACGCCAACGGCAATACGCGCGACCGCCAGGGGCGCCTGCTCACCTGCGAGCACGACTCGCGGCGCGTGACGCGCACCGAGCACGACGGCTCGATCACGGTGATCGCCGACCGCTTCGACGGCAAGCCGCTCAACTCGCCGAACGATATCGTCTGCAAGTCCGACGGCTCGATCTGGTTCACCGATCCTCCGTTCGGCGTGCTCGGCTACTACGAGGGGCACGTGGCGAAGCCCGAGCTACCGACCAACGTTTATCGCTGGGATCCCAGGACGAGCAAGGTGACAGTCGCCACGGGCGATGTGAACCGGCCAAACGGTCTCGCTTTTTCGCCCGACGAGTCGAGGCTCTACATCATCGAGGCCGCCCCGAACCCGCGCGTGGTCCGCGTCTACGACGTGGTGGACGGCGGCACCCGGCTCTCGAACGGCCGCATCTTCCTCACCGCCGAACCGAACGGAACGCCCGACGGCTTTCGCGTGGACGTCGACGGCAATCTCTGGATGGGCTGGGGCATGGGCACCGAAGCGCTCGACGGCGTCAACGTATTCAACAGCGAAGCCAAGCTCATCGGGCGCATTGACTTGCCCGAGCGCTGCGCCAACGTCTGCTTCGGCGGCGTCTACCGCAATCGGCTCTTCATGGCCGCAAGCACCTCGGTCTATTCGCTCTACGTGAACACGCAAGGCGTGGCTGGCGGCTGAACAAGGGGCGTTAAGCGTTCGCCGTAGATCTCTACGATTGACCGGTTTTAGAATGGGGATGGAGCCAGTGGCGTGGCGCCACGTGGAGCGGTCTGTTCTTTTCCACGCGTGGTGCACGCTCGTGTCCTATCCTTTGACTGAAGTCAGAAATTGACATGTCTTGAAGAATAAATCGCCATCATGCCGCATCGGGCATGCTCAGCATTCCGCGTTTAATGAGGGAGCGAAACGCCTCATAGGTCTCGCGGATGCCTTCCGCGAGCGAAATTCTGCCGTAATCCCCGAGATAGCCGCGCAGCGGCCCATCGGGCAGGTGCATCGGAAAAGCGAGGGGCTGCCCGGAAGAGCCAATCGCGGCGGAAGGCGCGAGCTCCTTGAGTATCCGCAGACCTTCTTCCACCGGTGCGTACACGCCGTTCATGTCGAACACCGGCGCGCCCGTGCGTTCGCGCGACACGGCGTGGACGAAGGCGCTCGCGGCTTCCCCGGCGTAGAGCCAGGACACGCCGCCGGCGAACGGCAC
>JBGPLD010000005.1:0-14824 GCA_041486325.1 Gammaproteobacteria bacterium | reverse complement strand
TTGCCCGGGCCGCCCGCCGGGCCGGCTATCGCGTCCCCGCGATGCATACCTACCGCCACCGCCGTGTGCACGCCGTAGTCGCGCTCCCATGCCTGCGCGAAGGCATCGAACTTGCCCAGGATTTCCTCCGCCGCCCGAACCGCGCGCTGCGCGTCTTCCTTGCCGGCGAAGATTGCCGTCACGGTATCGTTGAGCACGTTGACGACGACGCCCTGTTGCGCTTCGACCGCCGCAGCGACCAGGTCGAAAAATTCCGAGACGCGCTCCATCACAATTGAAGGCTCCAGCATCGCCGACGTGCCCGTGAACCCCCGCGTCTCGGCGAACAGGATCACCATCGGCCCGCGCTCCGGCGCACTGCCGCCGGATTTCAGCTTTGCCATATTGGAGCCTCCATTGTCCTTGTCCCCCCTCGATCGCGGCGCAATGCGATGCCGTCGCTGATAACGGAATTTTACACTTGCCGCAGCGGCTGATCCTGCATCAAGTGACCAGCAGAGTCTTCGCGCCGGCGCGTTGCTTCCCGGCGACGCCGGAGGCCGCGATCACCTCGGCAATGGCCGAATGGTTCTGCGGCGCCATGACGTGGGCGCCGGCGATTCCCGGCGTTTCCGCGAGCTGCTGCATGAATTCGATGCAGATCTTCCTTCCCTCGCTTTTCGGGTCGGAAGCGCGCTCCAGGCGCTCGACGACGGCATCCGGTATCAGCGTGCCGTGCAGCTTCTCCCTCATCCAGCGCGCCGAACGCGCGGATGGAATGGGAGCGATCCCGATCAGGATGGGCAGCTTTTGCGCAATCCCGAGATCGAGCAGCCGCGCGGCATAGCTCTGCACCGTCTTCAGGTCCATGCAGAACTGCGTCTGAATGAAATCGGCGCCCGCTTCGGCCTTGGCGAGCAACCCTCCTGGATGCCAATCGGCGGGCGGATCGACGGGGATCTCCGCCGCTCCCAGCACGAGCCTGACCTCGCCTTGCACTTCCACGCCGGAAGGAAGCCGGCGTTCGGTCCGCAGTTTATGGGCCATGGCGAGCAGGGCCGTCGTGTCGAGATCGAAAACCGGTTTCGCTTCGGGCTGGTCGCCGGCTGCGGGATCGTCCCCGCGCAGGATGAGCACATTGCGCACCCCGAGCGCGATGGCGCCCAGAAGATCGCCTTGCAGCGCGATCCTGTTCCGGTCCCGGCAGGTCATCTGGAGAATCGGCTCGATGCGATTCAGCACGAGAAAGTACGCCGCTGCCAGGCTGGACAGGTGCGCTTTCGAGCTGGCCCCGTCAGTGACGTTCACCGCGGTCGCAAGGCCCCGCAGCGACTGCGCGCGCTCGATGAATCCCGCCGGGTCCGTCGAGACCGGCGGAGAAAGCTCGGCCGTAACCACGAAACCTCCGCTTCGCAATTGCCGTTCCAGCCCGCTTGCGGCGTCCGCGTGCAATCTTTCCTCTGTGGCCGATCCCATTTTCATCGCATCTCGCCGGGTTTTGATATTATCACGCGCTGCTTTCCGGAATTTAGGATTCCGTGGCGCCGTGGTTTAGAATGCCCGTGTCACGAACCGCACGGGGCGCGATCGAGTTCCCCGGCAAAATAATGGAGGTTTACATGCGCCGCCAATTCGTTCTTCTTCTCGCCATCCTGGGAATCGGTGCGACAGCCGCCCTGCTTCCCGGCTGTAAATCTCCGCCCACCAAGGCGGAAATGGACGCCGCCGATTACGGCCCCCAGCCGACGAACCATGAGCAGCTCATTCGCGACTATCTCAAGCCCAAACTCAAGGACGGGGACTCCGCGATCATCGAATTCAGGGCGGGGCCGAAACGGCTGTACCAGCAGGACACGCTTCTTCGCCCGCTGCAATACGGCTGGGGCGTGTGCGTGCTGGTCAACGAAAAGAACAGCGCCGGCACCTACGCCGGATTTCATCCGATCGTCTTTTACATAAACAACGGAAAGGTGATCGCGATGAACGGCGGACCGGACGACAGCGTCATCGGCGATAGCTACGCCCGCGACGGATGCAAGGAGCTTGGCGCCGTGTTCTGAGCTTCATTCTATTCCGCAGCGATGCCCCTCTCCTTCATCAGCTTCGACCACTTCCCCTGGTCCTCGCGGATGAAGCGCGCGAACTCCTCGGGTGAGTCGCCGGCGGGATCGCTGCCGAGCTCCAGCATCTTCTTGCGCACCTCGCGCTCGGCGAGCACGCGGTTCACGTCCGCGCTCAGCTTCGCCACGATCGCCCTGGGCGTCGCCGCGGGCGCGAGCAGGCCAAACCAGCCGACAGCTTCATAACCGGGCACTCCCGACTCCGCGACCGTGGGCAGGTCGGGCAGCATCTCGGTGCGTAACGCGCCGGTCACGGCGAGCGCCTTCAGCCTTCCCGCACGCACATAGGCCGTCACCGTTTGCGCCGGCGCGAACATCAGGTTGACCTGGCCCGCGATCAGATCGGTCACCGCCTGGCCGGTGCCTTTGTACGGCACATGCAGAAGATCGACGCCCGCCATCGCCTTGAACAACTCGCCCGCAAGATGCGAAGCCGCGCCCGTTCCCGACGAAGCGAAAGTGAGCTTGCCCGGACTCGCCTTGGCGAGCGCGATCAGCTCGCGGATGTTGGCGGCGCCCACACCCGGATGGGCGGTGACGACGTAGGCCGAAGCCGATACCAGCGACACCGGCGCGAACTGCGCGACGTTCTTCTCCGTGAGCGCGGCGGTCGAGGCCATCACCAGCGTGTAACCGTCGGGCGCCGACTGCGCCACGAAATCCGCGCCGATATGCCCGCTCGCCCCCGGCTTGTTCTCGATGATGATCTGCTGGCCCCAGATTTCGGCGAGCCTGGGCGACATGATGCGCGCCAGCGTATCGGCGCCGCCGCCGGGCGGAAACGGCACGACGATGCGCACGGGCCTGGATGGGAAAGCTTGCGCAGCCGCGCCGGCGGCGGCAAGAAGCAGGACAACTGCTGCTGATACATTCGTCGCACGCCGAATCCAGCAGTCATCCCGAGCGAAGCGAGGGACCTCCGTTGGTACGCTGTGCCACGGAAGATTCTTCGCTTCTCCCGGCGTGACCAGCGTGTCGAAGCGCGCTCGCGCCATGGCCGAGGCGCGGGCGGCCTACTTGATCAACCCAGCCGCTTTCGCGTCCTCGAGGGCGGCTTTGGTGCGCTCGGCCAGGAAAGCCGGCATTTTCTCGACCGTGATGTCGATCACGTCGTAACCGCCGTCGAACATCTGCTTGCGCATCGCCGGGTCCTGGTTGAGCTCGTACATCAGGTCCGAGACTTTCTTCTGGATGTCGGGGGGCGTCGGCTTGGGCACGGCTACGCCGCGGTAGGCGCCGTCCACCCAGTTGAAGCCAAGCTCCCTGAATGTCGGAGTATCGGGGAACGCGGGGTGGCGCTTCTCCGTTGCCACCGCGAGCATCCGCATCTTGCCTTTTTGCTGGATCGCGAACGGCAGGTAGCTCATCGCGCCGCTGACGTGCCCGCCGGCCACCGACGCGACCAGGTCGCCGGTGCCCTTGAACGGCACGTAAAGCGTCTTGATGCCCGCGAGCTTGTTCAGGCGCTCGTGCGCCATGTGGTTGGCGGAAAACGTGGCCGACCCGGCGAGCGAGACCCTCTCGGGGTTTTCTTTTGCCGCTTTCACCAGGTCCTGGAAGGTCTTGAACGGGCTGTTGTCCGGGACCACGATGGCGTCGGCCGTGTACTGGAAGAAGTACACCGGCGTCAGGTCCTCGGTCTTGTACTGTACGTTGCCTTCGAGCGGCTGCAGCACGATGTGGGGCAGATTGATGCCCGAGATGGTATAGCCGTCGGCCGGCATGCCGTTCAGCTGGCTCCAGACCATCGCGCCTCCCGCGCCCGGGCGGTTGAGCACGATCATCTGCTGCTTGTACTTGGCGGCGAATACCTGCGCCTGCAGGCGCGCCGTGATGTCGGACTCGCCGCCCGGCGTGAAGGGGATGATGTACTGGATGGGTTTGTCCGGATACGCGAACGCGCTGCCCAGAGCGAGCATTGCGGCCAGCGCCGCGGCGAAACGCGTCATGCGATGACGTGTCATGTCAGATTCCTCCTGTCCGCATTGTGGTGCTTTGCGCTTGAGATGGCAACGTTCCTGCGGGGATGGTTTATTGCGCCTTCGGATTCTGGTCCAGGCGCACGACGATGCCCTCGAGCTCGGCGCGCGGCGCCGCATAGCGCTGCATGACGAGCGGATCGTGGCCGGGAATGACCAGTTCCGGCGCATCCGCGAGCTCGCGCAGCCGCGCGTAGCCCTTGATCATGCGGGCGACGTCGAAGACGATGGGAAACGGCCGCGTGTCGTTCATGTTGGCGTAGAGATGCGCCGCGTCGGATGCGAGCACGATCCAGCCTACGCGCGTTCGCACGCGCACGGCCTGCAGCCCCAGAGTGTGCCCCCCAATCCGGTGCACCGACACGCCGGGCGCGAGCTCGGCGTCGCCGTCGTGAAAGCGCACGCGCCCCTTGTACACCTCGCGCACCATGCCGATCACCTCGTCCGCTTCATAGGCGTGGCCGAAGAATTTATCGGCCATGTGACGCCCGGTCGCGTACGCCATCTCGTCGTCCTGGAGATGAAAGCTCGCGGCGGGAAAGAGGCCGAAGTTGCCCACATGGTCGTAGTGCAGGTGCGTGATGATCACGTCCTTCACTTTTTTCGCGTCCACGCCGAGGAGCTTCAGGCCCCGGCCGGGCGGAGTGATCATCTTGCGGCCGCGGCGCTTCGCCACTCTTGCGTCGAATCCGGTGTCGATGACGAAAGTGCGCTCGCTCGAGCGCGCGAGCCAGATGAAGTAATCGAGATTGCTTGCCTCTTCGTGCGGGTCGCCGCCGATGAAATTCTCGCTCGCCTTGCGCCGCGCGAGCGTGGCGTACTTGATCGCGTAAACTTCGTAGATATCGGAATCGGACATGGCTCCGCCGCCCTTCTTTTCCCTCTTCAGCCCTTCTTCCCAAGTTCCGTTCCGGCAAGCTTCTCCCAGTAGCGCACTACCGCGGTGTGGTCGGCGCCGGGGCCGAGCATGGCCTGCGCTTCGGTCCAGGCTTCGAGACAGGCGTCGCCCAGCGGCGTCGGCGAGCCGGTCGCGCGCGCGACCTCGAGCGCGGTCTTAAGGTCCTTGACCATCAGGTCGAGCGAGAAGCCGGAGTCGAAAGCGCGCGAAAGAATGTAGGGATGGAATTTATTGAGCGTCGAATTGTTCATTCCGGTCGATGCGTTGAGGATGTCCACGACCGTCTTTGCATCGAGTCCGAAGCGCTGGCCCGCCAGCACCGCTTCGGCTGAGGCGACAAGGCCGGCCGCCGAGACGTAGTTGTTGAGGGCCTTCATCGCGTGCCCCGAGCCCAGGGCTCCAGTGAGGAAAATCTGCTTTCCCATCGCCTCGAGGAGCGGCCGGCAGCGCGCGATGGTTTCCGCCTCGCCGCCGACCATGATCGAAAGACTCGCGTCCACCGCTTTCCTGACCCCGCCCGACACCGGCGCATCGAGCATCGCGATGCCCTGCTTCGCGAGCCGCGCGCCCAGCTCGCGCGTGCCGACTGGGGAAGACGAACTCATGTCGATGACGATGCCGCCGCGCGCAAGCCCGGCGAGCACGCAATCCACCGCTTCGGCGGAGCCGAGCAGCACCGCGCGCACCACGTTGCCGTCGGGCAGCATGGTAATGACCGCATCGGAACGCTCGCCGATCGCCTTGAGCGAGCCCGGCGTCTCGGCTCCGGCCGCGTCGCGAACGCGCTTGAGCGCGTCGCCGTTCGCATCGTGGGCGGCTATCCGGTAGCCCGCGCGGGCGAGATTGCGCGCCATCGGCAAGCCCATCTGGCCGAGGCCGACGAAACCGATGCGCGCGGGAGGTGCTACTGAAATTGAGCTAATCAAGGGGTGGGCATTGCGTTCGGGACACTAGCAAATCGGCACGGGTACAAGGCCCACCGCAGTCTTAGGATAATTTGCGCAGTCTGGCTCTGAGTCCGTGCCAGAACGCCGAGAAGCAACGGTCCATGCCGCCGTCGACTTTCGATGCGAGCACATAGCAGATAATTATTCCCGGCACCAGCCACCAGGCTACGTTCTTCACCACCTCCCAAAGCTTGATGGAGAAAGGGAATTCGTTCCGCAACTGGATGAGCAGGTCCCCGAGTTCCACAGCGAGTTCCAACCTGCCGAGGTTGCGCCAGTCCGGCAGGCTCTGGAGCAGGCCCAGGCACAGCGCAGCAATGGAAAGCGCGAGAAAGCTGTAATAGCTGAACCGTCCGACTCGTACCTGGCGCTGCATGTCGCTGCGGCCGAGCAGCGAGGAAACGCCGAGCGAATTCAACTCCGACTGCAGCAGATTGCGCATTCGATCGAGCTGCGCCGGCCCGGGTGTGCCGGGCGTGCCGACCACTTCGAGATTCGCGGGAATGTTACCGGGCGCGTACCCGCCGGTCCCTTGCGCGATCCGCTCGAGAACACTGACATGGATTTTCGGAGTCACGCGGTTGCTGGCGCAGATCTTCGCGATGTCGCGGGGCAGCCAGCGGTAATAGACTCCAAGGCCTCCGCGCGAGTCGTAGAGCGTGTCATGCACGTCGCGGTGCTCGCGAATCGAGGCGAGATCCGAGCCGATGAATTTCAATCCGCGCGCTTCGGCCTGCGCCATCATCCAATCGAGCGCGACGAGCGACATTCCCTGCTTGGGGTATCCACCGCCTACGTTGGAGTGCACGCCGGCGAACCAGACCTGCTCGATCTGGCCGGCAGTCGCCGTCTCCTCGTTCCAAAGGACCGGACGGAACGTCTGGCGCTCGTCGTCGATCGAGATCGCGTGGCAGGCGCGGACAACCTGGGGGGTCAGCCCGCGGTCGTGAAACCGGAACGGGTAGACATATTTGTCCCAGAAATCGGCGAGTCCGTCGAACGGCGTGCCGACGGCATCGACGGTGTCCCACACGCCGATGAACTCGATCTTGATCTTTCCTTCGGGCGCGTGCACGGGGTGCACAAGTGCCTTCAGTTGCGTGCGCTGCGCGGGAGCCTCCTCTTTGTAGTCGGCGCGAAACATCCTCCCCCAGAACGTGCGGTATCTCCTCCGGTACTCGTTATAGCTTTCCTTGACCGCGCGCCTCAGTTCGGCAGAGGTCGGACAGGCGTTGCGGTCCGGGATGCCGCAGCATTCGATAAGACCCGCGAGCGTCCTTGCGGTGAAAGCGCCCCGGCTGAATCCGAACAGGAACAGCTTGTCCCCGGGCTCGTACACCCGTGCCAGGTTCGTGTACAGCCGCCGCACGTTGCGCGACAGACCGTAGCCGAACATCGTGCCGAGCAACTTGACCGGAAGCAGCGGATCCGTGCCCACGCCGTCGTCGTAGAAGGCGAATTGCCGCGAGACGGTTCCCGTGCGAAACCCGTGGATGTCCACCGCCTCGTAGAGCTTGAAGACGTTGGTCCCGCGGTCCTTGTTCGCGCTGTTGCCCGTGCCGTCGGAGCAAATGACGATGTTTCTCGAAGATTCGTGGCCACGCGGTGCCGCATCGCTCATATCCCTTGCCCTCCTTTGCGTTCGGAATTCACGCGGCCATGCGTCAAGCGTCCTCGGCAAAGAACCGGTAACACCCCTTGCCGGCGCGCTTGGCCTCGTACATCGCGCGATCGGCTCGATTGAGCAATTCGTCCGAGACCCGCTCTCGCGCGGCGACGGGTTCGCTGCAGGCGATGCCGACGCTCACGCCGACCCGCAGTCCCCGGTTGGCGAAGATGTCGATATCGCCGACGGCATTTATGACCGTTTCGGCGACTTGTGCTGCATCGGATTTGTCACGGATTATTTCCATGAGCACTACAAACTCGTCGCCGCCCAGTCTTGCAAAAGTGTCCGCCTGGCGTACCCGCTGACCCACCCGCTGCGCGATCTCTTGAAGCAAGCGGTCCCCTGCCTCGTGGCCCAGCGTATCGTTGACCGACTTGAAGCCGTCGATGTCGAAAAGAAGCAGCGCGACCTCGCGTCCATTTCTTTCAGCCGAAGCAAGCGTCTGCGCCAGACGCTCACGGAAATACAGCCTGTTGGGCAGCTCGGTCAGCTGGTCCCGCCATGCGAGCTGCGAGATTTCATCGATTTTCTCCGCCAGGCGGCCGTTTGCCGATTCAATTCTTTTCAGAAGGAGTGCGGCATTGATCGTGTTTGCGATCATCGCCATGATAATCACCGCCCCGAATACCTCGTTCTGCTGCCAGTACGGGCTTGCGATGACGTTGTAGCCCATGCCGAGAATCGCGATGGCCGTTGTCATGAACAGGTAGTGGCGCCCGAATCGGAGCCCCCATCCCACCGTCGACAGGAAAAGGAACGCGATAAACGCGGCGAACGCGCCCCCGAAGGACACAATAAAGCAGAGAGCGAGATTGTCCGCCAGAACCGCCACTGCCCGCCTCGAACGCGTTGGCGCGGGGTGCACACGAACGTGCATTACGTACCCGATCGCATACAGGGAAAAGAAGACTGCCGTACCGACAATGCCGTCAGGGAGGGTTACGAAGCGCCCGATAACCAGGAACCCGAAAAGGCCCATGAGGGTGCAGATCAGGCGTGTCCTGCTCTGTCCCTCCTCGATGCCGCGGGTCGAATCCGCACCGAGCCAGGGCTTGAGGGGCAAGAGCCACTCGAGAAAGCCGTTGCCCCGGCCTGGAATTGCAGCGGAATCCGCGTCCATGAAAGCCACCCAATCTACTTCAGATCGCATGCCGCCCGCAAGTTGCGCCAGCAGTCAAAGGCGGAAGTTCGGTAAGAGCAACGTCCGCCCTCGCTGCACGCTGCAAGTCGTTCTGTGCGCTAACGGACATATGAGAGTAACATATGGCCGATTTTATTGAGCCTCGGGCGCGGGGGTATTGCCTTTGCCGCGGCCCTGATTGGAGGTTGCACAATGGGTAATAATCCCGCTGCATCCGGAATCCCGACCCCCACTCGAAATGATCTTCTTGCCGCGCTACCCGCGGTGGATTACCAGCGCCTGCTGCCGGACCTGGAGCTCGTACCGCTGCCGCTCGGCCTGGCCGTCTACGAGTCCGGCGGTACATTGGGTTACGTGTATTTCCCCACCGACTGCATCGTATCGCTGCTCTACGTCATGAAAGACGGTGCATCGGCCGAAATCGCGGTCGTGGGCCATGAAGGCCTGGTCGGCGTTGCATTGTTCATGGGCGGGGAATCCACGCCCAGCCGGGCGGTGGTGCAAAGCGCCGGCTATGCGTACCGCCTCGAATCAAAAATCCTCAAGAGGGAATTCGAGCACGGCGGCCCCCTGCAGCATCTGTTGCTGCGCTACACGCAGGCGCTGATCACCCAAATGGCGCAGACCGCCGTTTGCAACAGGCATCATTCCGTGGAGCAGCAACTGTGCCGCTGGCTGCTGTTGAGCATCGACCGGCTGCCCGCGAACGAGCTGAACATGACTCAGGAATTGATTGCGAATATGCTGGGGGTTCGCCGCGAGGGCGTCACCGAGGCTGCCGGGCACCTGCAAACGGCCGGATTGATCCATTACAGTCGCGGCCACATCAGAGTGCTCGACCGGCCAGGGCTGGAAGAGCGGGTCTGCGAGTGCTACGAAGTGGTCAAACGGGAATCTGATCGCTTGCTTCCCGAGAGGGTCGCAAGCTGATTTCGCGTCCGGTATGCGCCTTGATAGGAACCGATAACTTCTCTTCCGGCCTCTTGCCTTACATGGAAGCGTGACGTCTCCCAAAATTCCGAAGTGAAGGGCATTGTGCGCTAGCGCACATACTGTGCCGCGTTTTTGCGGTAACTTTGCGGTAATTCGCAGCGGCAATCCAATCGACCGGATCCATCGTGTAGTCGCCTGCCCGATATCAAGCAGCTGTCTTTCGATATCGGGTCTGTGCCGTCTCCCGTCCTTGTGCCGTCTGTCGGATTTCCCGTTGGGACGCGAAAAAACCAGGAGCGCCCATGCTGATTGTGAATCGAGTCCCCGTGGCAAACAGCATGCTTGCTGCCCTGCCACGCAGGGAATATCAGCGCTTGCTTGCCGGCCTCGAGCCGGTCACGCTGAGTTTCGGGGAGGTGCTCTATGAGCCTGGGGAGCCGATTCGGCATGTTTACTTTCCCGGCAACTCTCTGGTGTCTTTGCTGACTCTGGTAGAGGACCACCTGGCTCTGGAGGTCGGCATGATCGGCCGCGAGGGCATGGTCGGTATTTCCCTCGCGCTGGGGATCGAAGAATCGTCCGTGCGCGCCCTGGTGCAGGGAACCGGAACGGCCATGCGGATGAAAACAGCGCGTTTTCGCAGGGAATTCCGGAAAAGCCTGCCACTACAGCGGGAGCTGTACCGCTATACCCACGCATTGATGGCGCAGGTGACACAAACCGCCGCGTGCAACCGCTTTCATGTGGTCGAAGCGCGCTGCGCCCGTTGGCTGATGATGACCCGCGATCGCGTACGCTCAGACCGATTCCGCCTGACGCAGGAATTTCTCGGGCACATGCTGGGCGTGCGACGGGTCGGAGTCACCAAAGCCGCCCGTGCGCTGCAGCGACGCAAACTGATCAGTTACAGCCGCGGCCATATCAGAATCCTGGATCAAAAAGGACTCGAAGCCGCCTCTTGCTCGTGTTACGAAATCGTCAAGGACATGCACGAGCAGGCACAGACTTAGGCGGTATCCAAAGAAAAGGCCCGGAACGGGATTGCCGTTGCCGGGCCAGGTACTCCGGGTGCTCAATTAGCAGGGAGGGAAAAAATAAGCACCCGTTTCAATCATCCCTCCTCCACCCCACAACGCTCTGTGCGCCAGCATACATAGGAAGCGATATTCTTTCGGTCCTGGCATCGATTCTGGAGTCAATGCGCGCGGTGAGCGCGTTTTGCTTGTTCACAGGATCGCGGCATCGATGCGGTCTGCCGGCCTTTCTGCTCGGTGATGTCATATCCTGCGATGAAGATCGCCTGATTCTCCGAATCGAACCGCCTGTGCCACAAGAACCGCTTGCATGTGCCGTCTTTGCACTTCAAACCGAATTCCATTCGTTCGATGCCGTCCTCGGCCAGGAGCTGGTCAACGAGCACGACGGCGACCGCGGGATTATGCTGCATCAATTCGCACAATGGCCGGTTCAGCAGTTCTTCCCAGCGGTAACCCAGGATTGTTTTCCACGCGGGACTCAGAAATTTCAGTTTGCCGTCAAAACCGGCGATGCCCAGCAAACTGGGCGATCGTTCGCAGACAAGACCATGCTTCCCGCGCCTAGATTCCAGGCCGGTGAGGTGAAACATCGACTGGATGCCGTTCATCGCAAACCTCCGGTCGGACTAAATTAGCAGCCTCACCCCAGGACGATCTGTGCGCTAACGCACATTATGTAAGGGATTTTGTTTCATCCCGGTCGTTTTCTTACCGGGCGAGGCGCGAGATTGGGGCTCCGGAGGGATGCATGCTGCCACGAGCAGCAACGGGGCATGGGTCGGCTCAGCCCTTCGGATCAGGTGCAAACCGGAACCCGGGAAAGGGATTCGGTTCGGCGCGAGGCGCGGGCGGGATAATGCCGCGTGCCAGCAGGTTGGCTCGGCTGTCGTAGTAAATCGAGATCAGCTCGCCAGGGCGCTCGCTCGCGCGGTGAAATTTCGTCCATTGGGCCGCCGATCCTTCCCGCTCGCCGTGGCCGGTACCCAGTTTCTCTTCGGGCTTGGGCATCGCCCGGAGCAATCCCGACGCGGCGGGCGCAGAAGCAGAGTCGCGCGCACCGGCGCCGTTTGCGGACTCGGCCGCATCGGATCTGCGAGCCTCAGGTCCCGCGAAGGGTGCGGGCTGCTGCAGCGCCGCCGACGGACGCGGCGGCTGATATTCGCGGAACACAGCGACGCCGATAACGCCCACGTGGTCCGGGCGATCGGTGCGGGCCGCGTAGCTGTCCGGTAACGCCGTGAACACGAACGCTGCAACTTCGCTCATGTTCTTTCGCCAGCCGTTGATATCGACCCTGCCCCAAGGCTCCAGCACGTAGCCGCTCTGCCCGGGCGTTGCGGTTTCTCCGGTGATCACGTTGACGCCATCCACCGAGACCACGGTGAGCACGCGGGCAGCGGTTCGGTTGGTGACCAGGACCGAATACTTCTCTCCGGGTGTTCCCGCCACATAGAGGCGGCCCTGATGGGTCCAGGCAGATACGTGCTCGCCCGTGGCACGGTTGACGACGGTGACGTCGACGAGCGCGCCGGCATGGACTGCTGCCGTCCACGCCGACAGCAAGGAAGCAAATACGGCGATCAGTGCTTTTTTCACGCTTTTTCCTTTCGGTTGGGACTACGCCCATGTAAACGGCACCCGAAAGAAAGCGGGGTTAAGCTTTACCGCAGATCTTCCGGCAGGCGGTAGTCGGGATGGCGGCGTTTGAATTCCGCCAGCTCGCGCATGGCTTCCGGTTCCTTGCCTTGCGCCTTGAGCCGGCGAATATCTTCAAGCCATTTTTCCGGCGGGCGTTCCTTCGCCTCGGAGGTCTCGAGGCGGCTTGCGACAACGCCACGAGCGGGCGCTGCGCCCTGGACTGTGGAGGCCGCATCCCGGCCCGGGCTAGCGCCTGGAGCCGGCGCAGCGGGCGCAAGTTCTGTCGCCCGGCGTTCGCGCAGAACATCGGGCGCGCGCGGAGCATCGGGCACGAATGCCGGTTCACGCGCGCCTGCGATCTCGCCGGCGGCAGCGCTCTCGGCCGGGCGCTGCCCGGTTGCGTTGCGCGGGGCTTCCGCTTTCGATAAAGATTTTATCGGGACCGGCGTGGCGGGTCTTGGCTCCGCCGAAGGAGACTGTGTCAGCTTGTCGGCGCGCGACGCGGCCGGCTCGCGTGGCACTGGAGGCGACTCAACTCCGTCGAATTCCGGCGGCTGCTCGGACACTATCAGGGTCAGCGTGAATGTCAGGATTACGGTAGCGGCAAGCGCAACCGGGGCGCCCCAGCGCCGCACAAGCCCGGGCCGGGCAGCTCGCGGCCGGGAACCGGCGGCGCGGCGCGAAGCCGCGAGAATGGCATCGTCGATTCGCCGAGGGGGCTCCGGCGCATCCGCCTCGCGATAGATGCGTGAAAGTTCCTCGTCCCGGGGCTCGGTCATGATTCCTGTCTCAGGCTTGCGCGCAGCTTCACCAACGCATAGCGCAGGCGGCTCTTCGCGGTTTCGCGGCTGACTCCGGTCGCCGCGGCGATTTCATCGAGCGACAAATCGCCTTCCTGCTGCAACACGAAGGCCTCGCGCTGGGCGTCGGGCAGCGCCGAAAGCGCCGATAGCAAACGCTCCGCGGCGCGCTTGCGGTCGAGCCGCAGATCGGCGGCGATCTCATCGGCAGGCACGGTCTCGAGGACCGCTTCGCTCTCTTCGTGGCTTAAAAACCATGCCCGTCCGCTCGCGCGATGGAAATCCATCAGGCGGTTGTGAGCGATGGCATATACCCAGGAGGTAAACTTCGCCCGGACCTCGTAGCGTTCGCGGGAATTGACAACGCGCATCCAGACATCCTGAAAAAGCTCTTCGGCGGTCCCCGCATTACCGGCCTGGCGCAACAGGTACCGGTAAAGAGGGCCGCGATGGCGGCGATAGAGCGCATCAAATGCACCGGCATCCCCATCGCAATAGCGCAGCATCAGTTCTTCGTCGCCCGGCTCGACCCCCATGCCGGGTAAGTGTAGCGTTTTGTCGGACCGCCCATACTGCCCAGGGGGCAAACGGGGAACCGCAGTGGATACGGCGAAAGCGGAGCCGGTCATCCAGACGTTAACGCCAGCCGCGCCGGATCGGGGTTAATCGCAGGGCGGGATCGCCTTGACCAGCCCCACTTCATGGGAATAAGGTATCTGTCCCTTTTGACCCGCGGTGACAAAGGAGGACAGCCATGGAAACGATGCCGGTCAATAAAGCAAAGCGAGCATTGGACGAGCTGCAAGTGGTTGCCGGAAACGGGCTTCTTGACCGCCGTGCGTTTCTGCGCGGCGGCGCCACCATGGCTGCGGCGATGACAGGCTATACGGCAATAAAATCCGCGGTGGCCGCTCCGCTCACGGACGATCCGTGGAGCCTCGTGCCCGGCGCCACCACTCGACCTTATGAGCAGAGGTCGCGGTTCGAGGACAAGGTCGCGCGCACGCTGAGCAATCCGAACGGCGAGCCGCGCAATACGCACGCGCGCACTCCGCACCATTTGCTCAATGGCACGATCACGCCGAACGGCCTGCACTTTACAATTCTGCACAGCGGCACGCCGGACATCGACCCGGACAAGCACCGGCTGGTGATCCACGGCCTGGTGAAGCGGCCCCTGGTCTTCACGCTCGATGCGCTTGCGCGCTATCCGATGGTGTCGCGCATGACGTTCGTCGAATGCGGGGGCAACAGCGCGCCGATGTTTTCTCCGCAGCCCATACAGGCCACGGTGCAGGCGCTGCACGGTCTCGCGTCCTCCGCCGAATGGACCGGCGTGCAGCTTTCCACCTTGCTCGAGGAGACGGGCATCGACCCGAAGGCGAAGTGGCTCATTGCCGAAGGCGCAGACTCGCTGGCCTTGAGCCGCAGCTTTCCGCTCAGCAAGGCGCTGGACGACGCCATGATCGCGCTCTACCAGAACGGCGAGCGTCTTATGCCCGGGAACGGCTATCCGATGCGCCTGTTGCTGCCCGGCTGGGAAGGCAACATGAACGTCAAATTCCTGCGCCGGCTGAAGCTCGTCGAGCAGCCGGCCATGACCTACTACGAATCGAAGATCTATTCGCAGCTCCTGCCGAACGGCAAGGCGTACCAGTTCTACTTTCTGCAGGAGGTCAAATC
>JBGPLD010000004.1:0-15914 GCA_041486325.1 Gammaproteobacteria bacterium | reverse complement strand
GAGTCCGAGGTCGTCCCAGAGCCGCGCGCACATGAGCAGCATCTCCGCGTCGATGTCCGGGCCGGGCCAGCCCAGCGCCTCGGCGCCGATCTGGTGGAACTGGCGATAGCGGCCCTTTTGCGGCCTCTCGTGGCGATACATCGGCCCGAGGTAGTAGAGCCGCTGCGGGCCGCCGTACAGCAGGTTGTGCTCGAGCGCCGCACGCGCAACCGACGCCGTGGCTTCGGGGCGCAGAGTCAGGCGCTCGCCGTTCAGCTCGTCGGTAAAGCTGTACATCTCCTTCTCGACGATATCGGTCGCTTCGCCGATTGCGCGGCGAAACAGCGCCGCGTGCTCAAGGATGGGAGTCCGCACATTGCGATAGCCATAACTGCGCAACCAGTCGCGCAATATTTCTTCGAGGCCTTCCCAGCGAAAGGCCTCGTCGGGCAGGATGTCGTTCATCCCGCGCAATGCGCGAAGGAGTTCGCTCATGTCGGATTCGCGGGAAACGCTACACCGCGGCCTTGATTCGAATCGTCCGGTCTTTTTCCTGCGAAACGCGGCGCAGCCGGCCGCCTTCGCCGTACGTCGAGCGCACGTAATCCTCGACCAGCCGCTGAAATTCCTCGGCGATGCGATCGCCCTTCAGCGTCACCGTCTTTTCGCCGTCGACATATACCGGCGCGACCGGCCGCTCGCCTGAGCCGGGCAGGCTGATTCCAATGTTGGCTTGCTTGCTCTCGCCAGGCCCGTTTACGACGCATCCCATTACCGCGACGTGCATTTCTTCGACCCCCGGATAGCGCCCGCTCCATAGCGGCATCTGCTCGCGCAGAAACGACTGAATCTTCGCCGCGAGTTCCTGGAAATAGGTGCTGGTGGTGCGTCCGCAGCCCGGGCAGGCGATCACCATGGGCGAAAAGGAGCGCAGACCCATGGTCTGGAGAATTTCCTGCGCCACCACGACTTCGCGGGTACGGTCTCCGCCCGGCTCCGGGGTCAGCGAAATCCGTATAGTGTCGCCGATTCCCTCCTGCAGGAGCACCGAGAGCGCCGCAGTGGAAGCCACTACCCCCTTCGTCCCCATTCCGGCCTCGGTCAGCCCCAGGTGCAGCGGGTAGTCGCATCGGCGCGCAAGCTGCCGGTACACTTCGATGAGATCCTGCACGCCGCTCACCTTGCACGAAAGCACGATGCGATCGCCCGGGAGGCCCAATTCTTCGGCGCGCGCCGCCGATTCCAGCGCGGAAACGATCAGCGCCTCGCGCATCACAGCATCCGATCCGAGCGGGTCGGCTTGCTTTGCATTCCTGTCCATGAGCCGGGCCAGCAGATCCTGGTCGAGGCTGCCCCAGTTGACGCCTATGCGCACCGGCTTGTCATTCCTGCAGGCAAACCCGATCATCGTCGCAAATTGCGGGTCGTGCTTCGATCCCCTGCCGACATTGCCCGGATTGATCCGGTACTTTGCCAGCGCCCGCGCGCAATCCGCATGGTCGGCGAGGAGCCTGTGCCCGTTGAAATGAAAATCGCCCACAAGCGGAACGTCGCAACCCATCGCATCGAGACGTGCGCGGATGGGGGCCACCTGCGCCGCGGCTTCGGCCGTGTTCACCGTGATGCGAACGATCTCCGACCCGGCGCGGGCGAGCTCGGCCACCTGCTTCACCGTGCTGGCGGCATCTGCGGTATCGGTATTGGTCATCGACTGCACGAGGATCGGCGCGCCGCCACCGATCGCGGCGTGTCCGACGTGGACCTGGCGTGTATGTTGCCGCGGAAAAATTGCCATGCGCCGCCTAGTCCAGGGTCACCCGGGCAACTTCGGATCTGGCGTAGCGCCTCAGATCGACCGGGTTTTCGTTGTAGGTGAGGCGCACCGAGGAGGCGTTTCCGATCACCAGCGACAGCGGCGGACGGCCTGTGACGTCAATCCGCGTCCCGCGCGGATTGAGCTGCGACAGCAGCATTGCGCCCCCCTTGTCCCTGATTTCAACCCAGGACTCTCCCGTGAATTCAAGCCGGATGCGCCCCTCGCCCTGGTTCGCCTGCTGGGAAGGAACAGTGTCGGGCACGACTACACTTGGTGCCGGCGCCTCGGCCGGCTTTTCGCTCAAGGGTGCCGTGGTCCGCGCGTCTGGTTGCGGTGTGACCGGCATCCCGACCGACACCGTCGTCCAGGGAAACGCGCCCAGTTGCCACTCATAGAGCAGAGCAGCCACCGCAACCAGAACGAGAAGAGAAAGGGCGAGATAAATGCGCGTGCCGCGCTTCCCGCCCTGCGGAAACGGAACGCCCCTGGTGCGAAGGTCAACGGAGATTTCCTCCGGGATGTACCGCCGCTCGAGCGCCGCCAGCACCGGATTTGGATCGATGCCGAGCACCTTGGCGTAGCTTCGCACCATGCCGCGCACAAAGGTGTTTCCCTGCAGCTTCGCGAATTCCTCCGCCTCGAGCGCCTCGATCTGGCGCACGCCGTATTTCAGCCGCTTGGCAACGTCCGCGACCGACAAGTTGTTCGCGCCGCGCATCTGCGCAAGCATGCGCCCGGGACCTTCTTCAGCCGCAGGCGCCTCCCGTTCGTCCGATTCGTTCACTCGAACCGCCCCTTCTGCAATTCCTGATATTCCCGCGACCCGGCGAAGCGCCTGCGCAGCTGGGTGGCGTAGCCGGCCTCCGCGGACCGATGACCGAGCTTGCGCTCGATACGCAGCGCAAGCCACAGCGATTCCGCCGTCGGCTCGACGAGCTTGTTGAAGCGTTCCACCGCAATTCGAGCATCGTCAAGATCACCGCGACGGTACTTGAGCTGCGCCATGCTGATCAGCGCCGGAAGGTAGTTTGGATCGAGGCGCAGCGCCCGATCCAGGTACTCGAGCGCGTCGCGCTCATTGTTTTTCCGCAGCGCGCAGGTCGCGGCAAGCACGTAGGATTTCTGCGGCGCCGCATAAAGCGGGTTGCGAACCGCGAGAAGGAAATAGCGAATCGACTGTTCCTCGCGCTGGGTCTGGCACAGGAACCAGCCGTAGTTGTGGTTTGTGTCCGCATCGTTGGGATTGATCTGAAGCGAGCGCTCGAACGCCTGCTGCGCCTGCGCATTTTCACGCAGGTCCATGTGCACGAGGCCAAGGACGTTGTAGGCGGGCGCGTAATTCGGCTCGGCGGTAAGCGCCAGACGCACCTCTTCGAGCGCGACCCCCATCCGGCCCTGGCCGTAGTAGGCCGCCGCGAGGTCTGTGTGCGCCCTGGCCCGGTCCCGAGCGCTGGCCACGTCACCGATGATCGCCCCGCTATCGGCATCGGAGGCGGGTAAATTGTCAAAGCTGCCGGGCAATCCTCCAGCGCAACCGGCAAAAGCCGCGAGCACGGCGATATATGCCATCGCCAGGCGAAACTGGCTCGTCATGACACCCTCTCGAGGCGAATTATCCGGCGTGTCCGGTCCGTAATTTTTCCCGCAAGCTGTCCGCAGGCGGCATCGATGTCATCGCCGCGCGTCTTGCGCGTGGTGGTAACGATGCCGGCGGCGTTGAGCATGTCGCCGAATCGCCGGATGACCTCGCGCGGTGAGCGTGTAAAGCCGGAATTCGGGAATGGGTTGAACGGAATCAGATTGATTTTGCACGGCACGCCGGACACGAGCCTTATGAGTTCGCGCGCGTGGTCGTCGCCATCATTTACATCTTTTAGCATCACGTATTCGAAGGTGACGAAGTCGCGAGGCGCTCGCTCAAGGTAGCGCAGGCAGGCAGCGAGCAGCTCGGCCAGCGGATACTTGCGATTTATCGGCATGAGCTGATCGCGCAGCGCATCATTGGGCGCGTGCAACGATACTGCAAGCGCCACCGGGCACTCCTCGCGCAACCGGTCGATCATCGGCACAATGCCGGAAGTGGACAGCGTCACCCGGCGCCGCGACAGGCCGTAGGCGTCCTCATCGAGCATCAGTTTCAGGGCGCCGACCGTGTTATCGAAGTTGAGCAGCGGCTCGCCCATGCCCATCAGCACCACGTTGCTTATCACGCGTTCGCCGCTGGCGACGCGTACCTGGGATGGCAAGTGCTCCTCTTTGAAAGTTGCACCGAGGGCGCGGTTGGCAATCCAGAGCTGCCCGATAATCTCGGCAACGGAAAGATTGCGGTTGAAACCCTGCCTGCCGGTCGAGCAGAACTCGCAAGCCAGCGTGCAACCCGCCTGGGTCGAGACACACAGCGTACCTCGGCTGGTCTCGGGAATGAACACCGCCTCGACCGCATTGCCGTTACCTACATCGAGCAGCCATTTGCGCGTGCCGTCGCCGGCGACGCTGTCGCTCATGATGCGCGGAGGCGAGACGCTCGCAGTCCGCGCGAGTTTCTCCCGGAAGGACTTCGCCAAATCGCTCATGCGGTCGAAATCCGATTCGCCGAAGCGATGCATCCAGCGCTTGAGCTGGCGCGCGCGGAACGGTTTTTCTCCCAGACCGGCGACGAATCCGGCGAGCCGCTCGCTGTCGAGGTCAAGAAGATTGGCGCTCATTTACCGGGAGCGGATTTCAAAAGCCGGGAAAAAATAAGCGATTTCGATGCGCGCGGTGTCTGACCCGTCGGATCCGTGCACGGCGTTTGCGTCGATGCTGTCGGCAAATTCAGCCCGGATCGTGCCCTTCTCCGCCTTCCTGGGATCCGTGGCGCCCATCAAATCGCGGTGCTTGGCAATGGCATTCTCGCCCTCGAGCACCTGCACCATGATGGGTCCGGAGATCATGAAATTGACCAGATCCTTGAAGAAAGGACGTTCGCGGTGCACGGCGTAGAATCCTTCCGCCTCCGTTCTGGACAGCTGGTGCATCCGCGCTGCGACTATTTTCAGGCCGGCCTTCTCGTACCTAGTATAGATCTGTCCGATGACATTCTTCGCCACCGCGTCGGGCTTCACAATGGACAGGGTTTGCTCTACGGCCATGCAAGATCTCCAATCGCATTGCACGGAAGGTGCACAGGAAAACGGCCTAACTTTTTATTTTAACAGGCTTTTGCTGGAGTGTCGCGCACGGTGCAGGGTCGCACAGTCGTGTGTGACCGTCTTTGAATGGCTTCAAGGGGAGCGAGAAACCGGATCTGCGCGGACCGGCGGTGTCAGGCATCTGTAAGTCAGTTCTCAGGATTCTGCAAGATTAAAGGGGTAAAGTTTTCAGCGTAGTCTCTTTCCTCCTCTGTGGCGTGGGGGCGTGTTTTACGCTCCCACGCACTTTTTTCCGGGCACGGCCATGTACTCTGCCGCAGATTCCGGGATCGGCCCCCGTGATATCCTGAAGTCTGAACCGGTTCAACAGCTTGGCATGCGAGTACTGATTGTCGAGGACGACAAGGCCTTGGCCGATGGATTAGTGCGCACGCTGAGCCAGTCTGGTTACGCCGTGGACCATGCAGGAACAGGAGAGCTCGCGCTGCGTGCTTGTGCCGATGAGCATTACGATCTCATCGTACTGGATGTGGGCCTGCCGGGCATCGACGGATTCGAGGTCCTGCGCCGATTGCGCAGGAGCAGCCGGGCCGGCAGCATTCTGATTCTCACCGCCCATGACGCGGAATCCGATCGCGTGCGTGGGCTCGATCTCGGTGCCGATGATTACGTTACCAAGCCATTCTCGCTTCCGGAGCTCGAGGCGAGGGTGCGGGCGCTCATCCGCCGGAGCCAGGCCGTCAAAAGCCCCCAGCTTCACTTCGGCGGCCTGACGGTCGACACTGCGTCGCGGCGCGCGAGCATCGGCGACGAACCACTCGATCTCACCCCGCGCGAATGGGCCGTGCTGGAATACCTGCTCATGCGGATAGGCCAGGTGGTGAGCAAGGAGCACATGCTGCAGGCAATGTGCAGTTGGGACGATTCGCTCACCCACAACGCCGTCGAAGTCTATATTTCGCGGCTGCGCTCGAAGCTTCAGCACGCCGGAATCAGGATTCGCACGGTGCGCGGCTTCGGTTACATGGTTGAAGATCCGGATGTCCGATAGCGGCAGCCTTCGCCAGCGGCTTACCTATTGGCTGTTCGGCCCGCTGATTCTGATCGTGGCCGCGGGTACGTTTGTCTCGTACCGCATCGCCTTCAGCGCAGCAAGCAGGGCATACGACGCCGCCCTGCTTGACCCCGCGCTCGCCATCGCCAGCCACATTCGCCGCAATGGGAGCCAAATCGAACTGGGCCTTCCCTCGATCGCCATAGACGCGCTGCGCATCGACACGGAGGACCGCGTTTATTACCAGGTGCTGGGACCCCGCGAAGAACTGATTGCCGGTACGCCTCAGCTTCCGGCCCCTCCGGGGCGTCTGGAGTCAGATGAACACATGTTTTACGACGCCATGCTCTACGGCGAATGGGTCCGCGTCGCCGCCCGGGCGGTCGCGGTCGGGCAAGATACGGTCATCGTTCAGGTCGCCGAGACGCTGGTCAAGCGCGACAAGCTCGTTCTGGAATTGCTGATCGCGTCGACTCTGCCGCAACTGCTGATTGCGTTCGTGGCCGTGGCGCTGTTCTGGTTCGGGATCGGTCGCGGACTCGCGCCGCTTGACCGATTGCGCGAGGAAATCGCCGCGCGCTCTCCCCGGGACTTACGGCCGGTCGCGGAGCACGGCAAGCCGCGGGAGGTGAAGCCCCTCGTGAGCGCGCTCAATCGGCTGCTGGCCCGGCTCAATGCCGCGATCGAATCGCAGCAGCGCTTCATCGCCAATGCCGCGCACCAACTGCGCACGCCGCTCGCGGGACTCAAGACCCACGCCGAGCTGGCGCGACGCCAGCCTTCGACGGTTGAGCTGAGGTCGCTTCTTGACATGATCTCCGGTGAAACAGAGCGTACCAGCCATCTGATCAACCAGCTCCTGACGCTCGCCCGAGCGGAGCCCGGCGAGACAGCGAGCGGAGGTCCGGTCAATCTGCACGATCTCATCGGGCGCGACGTGCGCGAATGGGTGCGGCGCGCCGTAAGCAAGAACATCGATCTTGGATTCGAACTTCAAGACGCGTGGACTGTGGGCGAGCCGCTTCTCCTTCGGGAGCTGTTCGCGAACCTGCTTGACAATGCCATTGCCTATACGCAGGCCGGGGGCAGCGTCACGGTGCGCACGTGGGAGAGCGGCAGCGATACCATTCTCGAAATCGAGGATAACGGCCCGGGGATTCCCGAGGCGGAGCGCGACAGGGTGTTCGAGCGCTTCTACCGGATCGCCGCGAACGGAGGCGAGGGCTGCGGGCTGGGCTTGTCCATCGTTGCCGAAATCGCCGAGCGTCACGGCGGCGGTATCGTATTGACAACGCCTGCAGCCGGCAACGGCACGCTGGTCAGAGCGAATTTCCCGCGCCTCGACTCCGGATTCGCTCACGCACCGACCCGCGCCCGCGCCGGGTAACAGGGATTCGCCCGGAATTCCTACTCGAAGGGCTCCCAGGTCACGATCAGCCCCGGTTTGCCGGGCGCCGCCTGAAAGCTGCAGTCCTCTGCCACCCCGGGCGCCGAGATAAGCATCTCGCCGCAGTAGAGAAGCGGCAAAATACCGCGGCGCCAGGGAGGCACGCCGCGTTCCTGAAACAGGTTTTTCAGGGTACGCCGCGGCCGGCGACGATCCGGCTGCAGGTGCTCTCCTCCCTGGCGCAAGCGCACTGTGACAGCTGCGGAGCGCAGCAGCTCCACGCTCAATCCGCGCCCTTCCTCCGGCTTGAACCTCAACACACCGCCCAGCATGAGCAGCGGCAATGCGTTCTCGCCGTTCCACGTCTCGCACCATTCCGGCTGCACTGGCTCCCGCGCCGGCTCCAAGTAGAGCTTGCCCCGGTAGCGGAAGAATTCCCAGCCGGGCGCTTCGAGCCTGACGCAGGCATCGATCCTCGCTTCCCGCAACTGGCGCAAGAGCTCGCCGAGCCGCGCCGCGCTCAGGGGCGGGATGCCTCGCACGTCACACATGTACCGCAACAGGTTTTTTGCACGCGCATCGCCCAGCTCCCGCAACAGCAAAATCTCGACGGCCGTCCCGCCTCCGGAACGCTCGAGATCGGCGCGCGCCATCTCGTCGAGCAACCTGCCTGCCTCGGCGAGATGGGCAGCGCTGCGCGCAATGGTCGCAGCGGCCGCCGGGAACTGCCGTTCCAACAGCGGAATCACATCGTGGCGGAGAAAATTGCGTTGCCTCGCGGTATCGGCATTGCTCTCGTCCTCGACCCATTCGAGGCCGCGGTCGCGCGCGTACGATTCGATCTGCTCCCGGGAGATGTCGAGCAGAGGCCGAAGCAGCCGTGCGCGCGCCCCGTGAAACGCTCTCAGGCGCGGCATCCCGGCAAGGCCGCGAATACCCGCACCACGCAGCAACTGCAGCAGCAACGTTTCGGCCTGGTCATCGCGATGCTGGGCCAGGACGACCATGTCCGCTTCGAGTCGCGCAAATACATCATAGCGGGCGCGCCTTGCCGCGCCTTCAAGACCCAGACCGCGGTAGGGTGCGATGTCCACCGTTTCGAGCTGGAACGGCACCCCGAGCCTTCGGCACAGCTCTGCGCAAAACACGGACCAGCGTCCCGCGTTCGGGCTGATGCCATGATTGATGTGCACGGCGCGCAGGGAAAATCGCAGCGCCGGCGCCAGTTCCAGCAGGATCGAAAGCAGCGCTACCGAATCGATCCCGCCCGATAAGCCAAGCGCGAGATGCGCGCCCGGCGCGATCGTCGGCGCGACCGCTGCTGCCAGGCGCTCTGCCAGATCACTTGAGCTCGGCTTCCCTGTACTTGCCATGGCCCATCAGTCGCTCGAAGCGCTCCTCGACAAGAATCTCCGGACGCTTTTCGGCAAGGCCGCGCAATTCCTCGGAGAGCGCCTTTTTGAGGCCCTGGGCCATCGCCGCCGGATCGCGATGCGCGCCGCCGATCGGCTCGTTGATGATTCTGTCGATCAGCCCGAGCGTCTTCAGTCTGCTCGCGGTAATTCCGAGCGTCTCCGCAGCCTCGGGCGCCTTGTCGGCGCTTTTCCAAAGGATCGAGGCGCAGCCTTCCGGGGAGATCACCGAATAGGTTGCGTACTGCAGAATCATGACCCTATCTCCCACAGCGATCGAGAGCGCGCCCCCCGAACCGCCTTCGCCGATGATCGTGCACAGAATCGGTACCTTGAGCTCGGCCATGACGTAAAGGCTGCGGCCGATCGCCTCGGATTGTCCGCGTTCCTCGGCGCCGATACCCGGATACGCTCCGGGTGTGTCGACGAAAGTCAGCACGGGGATGACGAATTTTTCCGCAAGCCGCATCAGCCTTACCGCCTTTCGATACCCTTCGGGGCGTGGCATGCCGAAATTGCGGAAAATCTTTTCCTTGGTGTCGCGCCCCTTCTGGTGGCCGATTACCATGACGGACTGGCCCTCAAAGCGGGCCAGGCCGCCCACGATGGAAGGATCGTCCGCAAAAGTCCGGTCGCCGTGCAATTCGTCGAAGTCGGTAAACAGCGCCGAAATATAATCGAGCGTGTAAGGGCGCTGCGGATGGCGCGCCACCTGTGCCACCTGCCACGGTGTCAGCGCGGAATAGATCTCCCTGGTAAGCGACGTGCTTTTCTTTTGCAGGCTCTGAATTTCATCGGAAATATCGACCGCCGAGTCGTCCTGCACATAGCGCATTTCTTCGATCTTCGCCTCGAGCTCGGCGATCGGCTGCTCGAAATCGAGAAATGTGGTTTTCATGGTCGAGGATGCGCGGAAGAACCGGGCATTTTACCCGAATCGGGCAGCACGGCTTCCGGCATGGGCGTTCTTGCCGACTCAGTATTCGACGGGAACAGGATCCAGGCAGCGCCAGAGGTACCAGGTTGCGACCGAGCTCCAGGGATCCCAGACGGCGGCAATCTTGCGAATCGTCCGGGGCGTTACACGCCTGCCCCCGAAGTACTTCATGAAGATCGCCCGCTGCAGTCCAAGGTCGTCGAGCGGCAGCACGTTCGGGCGCAGCAGGTTGAAGATCAGGTACATCTGGGCGGTCCAGCGGCCGATGCCCTGCACCTGAATCAATTCGTCAATCACCGCCTCGTCATCCATGCCCGACCAGGCGTTGACCTGCAGGGTGCCTTCGGCAAAATGGCGCGCGAGGTCGGCGATATATCCGGCTTTGCGCTGCGACAAACCGCAAGCGATGAGCCGCTCGCGTCCAGCCTCGAGCATTTGCCGCGGCTGCACCTGCGGCGCCAGGGTAACCAGGCGCCCCCAGATGCTCGCCGCGGCCTTCACCGAAATTTGCTGGCCGACGATAGCCCGCGCCAGGGTGAAGAACGGCTCCCCACGACGCTCAAGCGCAATGCGCGGGTGTTCGCGGATAATCTGCCTCAATACGGCGTCGCGGCGGGAGAGCACGCGCTTCGCCCGATCCCAGAAGGCCGGAGCGGTCATGGATGCCGGCGCTGCATCATGCGCGCGCGGCGAGCGGGAGATTGAGCAGAAGGTTTTGCGGTTTCATCCGGACCACCCCGTTTTCGTCCATCGATAGCGCAAGATAGACCGGCCGGCCGGCGAGGTCGGCGCGCATCGCCCCGGGTTCGGCAAAATCGAGGCGAAACAGCGCAAGCAACCGGCGAAACCGCCCCTGCTCGACGTCCTCGCCGCGCCACAAGTCGTTCAGAAGCGCGCTCGAGTCGACGTCCAGGCCGATGTGCCAGGCCCAGCTGCGGTCCTCGATCTCCCGCTGCGACTCGACCCGGACTTCGACGCCAAGGAGGTGCCGGATCCATTTCTCGATAGTGCGGCAGAACGCCTTGTTCGCGGCACGTCCGAAATTCATGCTGATGACGAAGTCGTGGCGTTGGTCGCGCAGCCAATACAGCTGCGCATTATCGGCGTCGAGCACATCGAGATTTGTCGTGGAAAGCGGAGTCTGTGCTTCGACGATGAGGCGGCCGAGACCGCCGTAGGCGCCACCCGATGCGTGCAACTCCACTGTTTCGAGGTCGGCAAGCATGACGACCCCATCGTCGGTGTTGGCCTTCTGCTCGCGGTAAAACACCTCGGCAGCGCGCGGCTCGAGTGCGTCATCGCAGTCGTCCAGGATATTGCGCATGATGATCTGCACGAGCTGGTCGATGAAGAGCGGAGGGACGGAGACGTTCTTTACGGAAAAAATGTCCAGGTAGCAGGACTCGATCGATGCCGCGCGCTTCAGTTGGTCGAAAAAAGCGAGAAGAATGCGGTAATTCTCGCGTGCATCGGCGTCCTCGATACACGCGAGCGCGGCGCCTTCCACCGCCTTGCGTGGATTCTCCAGAAGCGCTTTGTGCAACGCGATCTCGTTTGCGCCGGATTCCTCGACAGGCCGGATCTCCGGGCGCAGAAGGTAGGCACGCAAGAAATCGTCCGTGACGCCCAGGCGGCCCTCGCCGTCGCGGTCGAGCAGGTGATAACCCGAATTGCGCCAGAAGTCCGGCATGGCGCTCGGAGGTTGCAGCAAAGTGCCGCGGCTTCGCTAGGCTGCCGCGCCCGCGAGCGTCAGTACGCGGCTGTGGGATGAAACGTGTCGGACCAGGAACTCCATCTGGTCCGAGAGGATCTTGCGATTGGTGAGAATGAGGTATTCGGCCTTGTTCGGGACGTAAGGCGCATACAAGAGTTCCAGTCCCGACTCCTCCGGCACGCGATTGCGCTTGATGCCGTTGCACGTCCGGCACGCCGTGACCACATTCATCCAAGTGTCGGTGCCGCCGCGCGATACCGGCCGGATATGGTCGCGCGTCAGCCGCAGGAAGTTGAATCCTCCGCCGCAGTAGGCGCAGATATGGCGATCGCGCCGGAATAGCTCGCGGTTGTTCAGCGGAGGCACCTGGTTGAAGCCCCTCATCGCCATCGCCTTGCCTTTGATCGCAATGATCGAGCGGGCGGTGATGCTCGAGCGGGCCCCGGTGGCACGCGAAATACCGCCGTAAAAGGTGAACTCCTTTTCGCCCAGCGTCCACGCGACGAGATTCTTCGCGTAGTAGTAGCACGCCTGTTGCCAAGTCACCCAGCGGTGGGGAACGCCGTGATTGTCGAGGGTCAGAATCAGCGGTACATCACCGGCCATGCGAAGTCTCCGGTTCCTTTGAAAGTTGCCTTGGTCGATCTGCGGCCGGAATCTGCGATATCCCAAAAGCTCCGGCCAAACAACCGACTGCAATGGATTGTGCCGGAAAAATTCGCGCCACGCCATCCCCCGGCGGGTATGCGGCCGCCATCACGCCGCCTTGGGCGGCAAGTCCGCCAGTTCGGCCTGATAGGCATCGCTCATGCGCGGCTTCAGTCCATTCCCGGCGAGCGCCTCCGCAAATATTCGCCGGACGATCGGACTCTCATCAGCATAGTCAATCTGGTCGCCGCCGAGCCGCCGGCTGATCCAGGCCTTGGGAACGCCCTGCGCGTTGCGGATCGCGACGGATTCATACTTGAACGCCAGATAGCGGGCCGGAATCGTTCCCGTGTTGAAGTGCTGGTGAAACCACCGGTTCGGCGGAACTATCATCGATCCCGGCTGCCAGTCGTAACGGCGCGGATCCTCGCCTTCCGGCCACATCATGCTGAAGCCCTCGCCGGCGAGGATCACTACATGGGCTCCCGGACCATGCGCGTGGGCCTTCTTGTAAGTTCCCACGGGAAACTGGGAAATATGGCTGTTCATGGAACCCCTGGCCATATTGAAGCGGATATGGCCTCCGCCGGCGCCGCGTTCGCTGGCGCCGACCAGAGGCAAATTCACCGCATCGGCCACGAAATTGGTTTCCAGCAGCAATCCCTTTTGCTCCCCCTTGTTGCTGAAATAGTCAGGCTCCCCGGCGAAGCGGCCTTTGAAATCGTATTGGGTATTGAAAACAAAATCGATGTCTTCGTACAGATTGATGATCACCGGTCCGTTGGTCACGGCCACGTACCGCGCAGGCGACGTTCCCGAACCGTTGAAATGCTGGTGCCAGGCGTTGAGCGGAACGGCGAACAGGGAACCCGCATTCCACTCGAAAGTAATGCGCTGGCCCGCGTCATTCCAGACGGTCGTCGAGCCGCGTCCGTCAAGAACAAGGATCATTTCCTCGAAAAGCTGGCGCTGCGGAGCGAGCTTTCCGCCCGCGGGGATTTCGCACACGTAGCAGTCGTTGGAGGTGCGCGATGCTTCATGGTTTATGTAGACGCCGAGTCCCCCTCTTCTCGCCCACGGCTTCAATTCAACGGCGCGAAGGTTGGGCACATAGTGCGCGCCGATGATCTCCAGGCCCTCGCTGCGCACCCAGCGGGTATAGGGAGTTTCCTTTTCAGTGGCGAACTTTCTTGCCAGTTCTTCAGGCACCATCGCGGTATTCGTCATGGGATATTGTCGCAATCCGTGCAAAAACGATCGGCCATTGGCCGGCCAAGATCCGCGCAGAGAGCACCTTCAGAGAACATCGTTGGTCGTGCCGTGCACGCGTCCGGTCTGGGCCGGCATGCGGAAAATAAACAGATTGGCGACCACGATGGTTGCTGCGAGAAAGTAGAATGTCGCCATCAGACCGTACTTGTCCGCAATCAATCCGCCGACGGCCGGCCCAATCGCAGCCCCGAGCGCCTGGGCACCAAACAGAATTCCGATGCTTGTTCCTCCCATTCCCTTCGGCGTCGATTCCAGCAGCCACGCCTGAAGCACTGGACGGATTGCGTACAGGAAAAAACCCAAAGCGGCGATGAAAAAAATGAAAACCTGGGAGCGACCGGCAAACGCCATGCCGATCAGCACTACTGCAGTCATCGCCATGCTGGATATCAGGATGCGTCGGCGGCCCATCCTGTCCGAGACGTGGCCCGCAATCGGCGACGCCACAAACCCCGCGGCCTGAAGCGCGAACATGCACGCCCCCACCCAGAACGGCGAATAGCCCAGGTCATAGGCGAGAAACACCGGAAGAAAGGTGAGCAGCGTGGCCTGAGTCATGGTACGGAAGCTGGAACTCATCACCAGCGTGACCAGGCTGCGGTTATTGAGCAGTTCGCGCAGGCCGCGAAGATACTCGGACGCGCTCCGCCGTTCCCGTCCCGCCACGGCGGATTCCCTCGCATCGGCATCGCTCTTGCCGGCAAATCCCATGGTGCCGAGAAACACCAGAATCAGGCACGCGATGATGACCCCGGGTACCACGTTCATGAACACGACCTCCCGCCAGGTGAATGCAACCAGCAGGGCGCCGATCGCGAGCGGCGCCAGGGCGTCGCCCATGTTGCCGCCCATGCCATGCAGGGACAGCACCAGGCCTTTGCGTTCTGGAAAGCGATATGCCAGGGTGGGGATGGCCGCCGGATGCCAGAGATTGTTGCCGATTCCCACCAGCGAGATGCAGACCAGCAGCGCCAGGTAGCTATGGGTGACCCCCATCAGCGCGTAGGGAAATCCGATCCAGAAAAGCGACAGCGCCAGGAGGAAGCCCTTCCTGCCCACGGCATCGACCAGCATGCCTCCGGGAATATTGGATAGTGCGCCGGCGATATACTGGCTCGTCATCACCAGGCCGATCTGGCTGTAGCTCAGGCCGAGCTCCTTGCCGATCAAGGGCAGCAACAGATAGAAGGTGGCGGGATACCAGTGGGTCAGGCCGTGGCCTATGGTGATCAGCCACACTTCGCGAAATGACCTGACGTGAGCGGCGCTGGGGGCAGTGGCGATCGCGGTCATTTTTCCTTGCTCGCCTGCTGCATTCGGCCCCCAAGATTGTGAACCTCGCGCACAAGCGCCATGCCGGTGCTACGCGGGTTCGCTGATCTTTCGCGCAAGGTAACGCCCGATCAGTTCCGCACTGAGCACGACCCTGGAATCGTATTCGGGCGCGTTCTCCAGCTGCTCGAGATCGTTCAGCCCGCAGTGCCTGTAGATGCGATTGATCGCCGAGATCAATCTCACCGGACGCTCCGTGTCCGCATTGAAGTGCTGGTGAATCGTGCTGGGCGGAATATAGATCACGTCGCCTGCCTCCCACTCGTAGCGCCTGACTTCGTCCTGCGCTTTCCAGTGGTAGGTATCGGTGATTTCCACATCGCAGTCCTGGTGAAGGTCATACCCCCGCCCTTCCAGCACGTACAGGCATTCCTCGGCGAGATGCCGGTGCTTGCCCGAGCGGCTCCCGGGCGGGACAATCTGCATGTAGGCATCCACCGTTTCCATCCGGGTGTTCATCTGCTCGTTCAGCAAGTGCTTCAACAATCCCTGCCGCGCCATTTCCCATGGCATCTCTTCGGGATGGACGATCTTCTTTCGCTTCGCATTGCGAATCGGCTGATTCAGGACGTCGTCCAGCAAACCCTGGTACATCTTTCCGCTCATCGTGCCGCGTTTCCAGACCTTCGACTCATCCCAGGCCATTTCGCTGCTCCTTCCCGTCCAGCCGCGACGGCAGCCGGTTGACCGCGCGCCGTGGTTTACTCCGCATGGTTGTAGCCGTCCTCTGATTCCCTCGCCCGAAAATCTTTTCCGCCCGTTGCCGGCTCGGTGGGGCGCGGCTCGACCAGCTTCTGGAACAGCATGTTCAGGAACATGTACATGGGCTTGGTTTTGAGAACCAGCGCCCGCGCGGGCCTTTCGGGCTCGGCGTTGAAGTGCTGGTGCACGCAGTTGTTGTGCACGACCACGACGTCTCCAGCCTGCCAGTCGTAGCGGATCCCGTCGTGGATCTCGTAGCCCCGCCCGTCCAGTATGTAAAACGCCGCTTCATTCACGTGGCCGTGCTTCTGGGATTTTCCGCCGGGGCCATATTCCTCGAGGTGGATGTGGAGCGTCTGCGCGATCCCGTCATGGGGCTCGACATAGTGGCGGCTGTAGGCCTGCGGGCCGTCGACGAACTTGATTTCGCTGCCCTTGCGCACCCGCGGCAGGGCGCGCAGGCGGGCGAGCTCGTCCTTCAGTCCGTAATGTCCCGCGATGGCCCGCACGAACACCCGGTCCTTCTTGCT
>JBGPLD010000003.1:0-16305 GCA_041486325.1 Gammaproteobacteria bacterium | reverse complement strand
TGAGGACGTTTTTCATTATCTGCCTCCTCCGACTTCCTGCAATTGCAGCGTGCTCTGGCGCTCGGACCAGTCGCCCGCGGCATCCTGGATCAATTCGCGAAGCTGAATTTGGCTGTCCGTGATTCCTGTGATGAGGCCAAAATTCTGGCCCACGTAGTTGCCCACCTTGACGCGATACAGGCCGGTGTCGGCCTTCACAAGCGCAAAGTTCGCAGCCTTCTGCTGCAGCACGCCGACCATCTTGAGCGACTCCAGCGGATACGCCTCGAGCGGTTCCTTCGGCCGGTCGAGGTCGGGTCTGAGTCCGCCGCCTCCGGTACCGGTCGATTTCGTGACCAGCTCGATTTTCGCGGTGCTGAACGGGTCCGGCTTGGCGAAGACCTCGTAGGGCACCGGCTCATAGGGCTTTACGACCGGCAGCGGCTCGATCTTCCCGTGCAGATCCTTCGTCTTTTCCTTCAGCTCGGACTTGAGATCGCCATACTCTTCCCCACCGCAAGCCATAAGCAGGAAAACAAGCCCAATCAGGAAAGCGGTTCTCATTTCTTCCCGGCCTTCGCGGCCTTCGCGGCCCTGCTCATCGCCGCCACTTCTTCGTCGTCCAGGTAGCGGAATGTCTTTGCCGTCACGTCCATTTGCAGCGAGCCGTCCTTTGCTGCCGTAAGGGCGATATCATTTAGCGTGACGATCCGGGACAATTGGCCAATGTCACTCGCAAATTGACCCATGTCGTGGTAGCTGCCGCCGAGTCGCAGCGTGACCGGCAGTTCGGCGTAAAACTCGCGCTTGGTTTCCTGCGGCGCCGGCTTGAACAGGTCGAATTGCAGGCCGCGGCCAAGCCCGGCCTGGTTGATATCGACCAGCAGGGCGTCCATCTGCGACCTGTTCGGAAGCTGCTTCAGCAGCGCTCCGAATGAACTGTCGATTTCGCGCAGTTGCTGCCGGTACAGATCAAGGTTGACCGCCTGTTGCTGCTTGGCGACGTACTCATCCTTGAGCTTCACCTCCCGCGTGCGCCCTGCCTCCAGCTCATCCATCTGTTCCTGCCAGTCAAAGAAATAGCCGGCGGCGATGATGCCGGTAATCAGGACGACAAGCAGAATTACCTTGGGCAGCGGCGGCCAGGCGCCGGGGTCGCGCAGATTGAGATTCTTGAATTGTTCGAGCAATTGCTTCATCGGGTCCTATCCCTTGGCTGCTGCAGCCTTGGGAGCAGCCTTGGCCGCTTTGCCTGCGGCATCCTTTTCTTCGGTCTTCACCTGCTTCAAACTGACGTTCATGGTGAATTCAGACACCCGCTTCTTGTTGACCGTCACAGCCTTGATCTCCACCAAATCAGGATTCTCAAGATAGGGCGATGCCCCGAAATTGCGCATCAGGGTGGAGACGCGCGAATTCGATTGCGCGTAGCCGGTCAGCAGGACCTTGAGCCCGGTTTGCTTGATCGACTTGAGGTAAATGCCGTCCGGGGTCTGCTGCACCAGTTCCTGAAGCAGGTAGACGGCCTGGGCGCGGTCCGTTTGCAACCTTTCGATTACCTGCTTGCGCGCGAGCAACGCCGCAATCTCGCTTTTCAGCTTCTTGATCTCATCGATTTCCTTGTCGAGCCGGGCGTTTTCCTTCTTCAGGAATTCGTTCCGGTCATTCTGCGCCGATATGTAACCCGCGATGGTAAGGTGCACCGCTCCCACTATCAGCAGGGCCAGCACGCTCACCATGCCCGACAGAACGCCTAAGTGCTTGCGCTGCTCGTTGCGGCGCGCTTCGCGCCAAGGAAGCAGGTTGATGCGAATCATGGATCAAACCTTCGCATTGCCAGCCCACAGGCAACCATCAGCGAGGGCGCGTCGGCCACCAGCTTCTTGAGCTGGACGCGGGACGATATCGCCATGTCGGCAAAGGGATTGGCAACCATTGTGCTGACCTGCGTACGACTTTGCACCATCTCGTCGAGGCCGGGAATCACCGCCGAACCGCCGGTCAGCAAAATGTGCTCGATCGATGTGAATTGCGTGGAGGTGAAGAAGAACTGCATCGCCCGCTGCATTTCGAGCGCTGCGTTCTCCATGAATGGTCGCAGCACTTCCGATTCGTAGTTTTCGGGCAGGCCCCCCGTGCGTTTGGCTCCTTCCGCCTCCTCCTGACTCATGCCGTACTGGCGCATGATGTCCTGGGTCAACTGACTGCCGCCGAATGCCTGTTCGCGCGTATATACCGCCTGGTCATTGCGAAGCACGGTGATATTCATGACATGCGCCCCAAGATCGACAAGCGCGATGTTCTGGTCCCTGCCTTCGGACTGGAACTGCCTCTGGATCAGCTCGAACGAAGACTGGATGGCGTAGGACTCCACGTCCATTACTACCGCCTTCAGGCCGGATGCCTCGGCGACCGCGATTCGGTCATCGACCTTTTCCTTGCGCGAAGCCGCAATCAGCACCTCGATCTCTTCCGGGCTTGAGGGCGCAGGCCCCACCACCTGGAAATCAAGATTCACCTCATCGAGTGCGAACGGGATATATTGATTGGCCTCGGTTTCCACCTGGATTTCCAACTCGTCATCACGCAGGCCGGCAGGAACGATGATCTTCTTGGTAATCACTGCCGCAGCCGGCAGCGCCAAGGCCACGTTCTTGGTGCGCGTCGACAATTTCTTCCAGGCGCGCTGCACGGAATCAACCACCGCATCCAGGTTGGTAATGTTTCCGTCCACCAGCGCATCCTTGGGCAGGGCCTCGATGGCGTAACGCTCAACCCGCATTCCGCCCCTACCAGCATCGGACAATTCCACCATCTTCACCGAAGATGAAGAAATGTCCATGCCAAACAGCGGCGGAGTCCTTGGCGTGAAAACTTCCAAATTCAGCGGCAAACTGGATTTCCCCTTCAGGTATGGCCGGTTAGGCGCGATAAGTATAATTTACCTTAAATCCTAACAACAACTATGCACTCTGTAAAGTAAATTTTTCACGCGACTTTATAAGGCCTTATGGCGAATTCGCCAACCCTTCGCCTATAATGAGCAACCTTTTTTTGGGCACCCCTGAATGTGGCTGCGATGGATCGCCTTTCCGGCGCTAGCGCTGGCCGGGCTGGGCGTCATGGGCATGGCGGTAGCCGGTTTTGTGCTGCTGATTGCCTACCCCAACCTGCCCTCCGTTGAAACCTTAACCGATTACCAGCCCAAAATCCCGCTCCGGGTCTATACCGCCGACGGCGTCCTGATCGGCGAATTCGGCGAAGAACGCCGTTCGGTCGTTCGCGTCGACGAGGTTCCCGCCTTGATGAAGCTGGCCATCCTGGCCGCCGAGGACGAGCGTTTCTATCAGCATACCGGTGTCGACTACCAAGGGGTGCTGCGAGCGGCGTACTCAAATCTGGTGACCGGCGGGAAGACTCAGGGCGCCTCCACGATCACCATGCAGGTCGCGAGAAATTTCTTCCTCTCACGGGAAAAAACGCTGACCCGAAAGCTGTATGAGGCCCTGCTCGCCTTCAAGATCGAGAACTCCCTGTCGAAGGACCAGATCCTGGAGATCTATATCAACCAGATCTATCTCGGACAGCGCGCCTATGGCTTTGGAGCAGCAGCGCAGATCTACTTCGGCAAGACTCTCTCGCAGCTCAATGCTGCAGAAGTGGCCATGCTTGCCGGATTGCCCAAGGCGCCCTCCTCTTTCAATCCCGTCGTCAACCCAAAGCGCGCAAAGCAGCGCCAGCTCTATGTGCTGCGACGCATGCACGAGCTGGGCATACTCGACGAAGCCGAGTATGCGGAGGCCCAGACCTCGCCCCTGAAAGTCAAGCATGAAACGGGCACTGAATACGCCATCCATGCCGAATTTGTCGCGGAGATGGTTCGCCAGATGCTCTTCGAGCGCTATCCGGAGGAAGTCTACTCACGCGGATTTCGCGTCTATACGACGATCACCCGAATGGACCAGGTAGCGGCGTATGCGGCACTGCGCAACGGACTGCTCGACTACGACCGGCGCCATGGCTACCGTGGCCCTGAAAGCTACGTGAATCTCAACGAGTTGGCGGAAGAAGACTACGAGGAGGCGATCCAGGACTATCCGGACAGCGACGAGATCCTCGCGGCGCTGGTGCTGGAAGCGACCGCAAGGCAGGTGAAGGCATATCGGCGAGGAGGCGATACGATCAGCATTTCCGGCGATGGGCTGAAATTTGCCGCCCGCATGCTGGAGAGCAAGGCTCCGGCCAATCGGAGAATCCGGCGTGGAGCGATCATTTACATCCAGCAGGACAAAAAGGGCAGCTGGCAGATTGTCCAGCTCCCCGATGCCGAAGGCGCATTCATCTCGGTCAATCCGAAGGACGGCGCCGTGCGCTCCCTCGTGGGCGGATTCGACTTCAACCGCAACAAGTTCAATCACGTGAACCAGGCCTGGCGCCAGCCGGGTTCCGGATTCAAGCCGTTTATCTACTCGGCAGCCTTGGAGAAAGGCTTCACGCCGGCCACCGTCATCAACGACGCGCCGGTGGTTGCGGACGCGGCGCTCACAGGCGGCCAAGTGTGGGAGCCAAAAAACTACGACGGCAAGTACGAAGGCCCGATGCGCATGCGAACCGCGCTCGTCAAGTCAAAGAACATGGTTTCGATCCGGATACTCCAGGCGATCGGACCACAATACGCCCAGGATTACATTACCCGCTTCGGCTTCGATGCCGACAAGCACCCGCCTTATCTCACCATGGCGCTCGGATCGGGTTCGGTCACGGCGTGGCAGATGGCGCGCGCCTATTCGGTCTTTGCCACCGGCGGATTCCGCACCGAGCCGTACCTGGTGCAAAAAGTCGTCGACGACCGCGGCAATCTGCTGGCGCAGGCGCAACCCGCCAAGGTCGGCGATGAGTCGCTGCGCGTCATCGACGCCCGAAACGCATTTATCATGGATAGCATGATGCACGACGTCGTGCGCTCCGGCACGGCAGCACGCGCCATGTCCCTGGAACGCCAGGATCTTGCCGGCAAGACCGGCACCACCAACGACTATGTCGACGCCTGGTTCAACGGCTACCAACCCGATCTTGTCGCCATTGCCTGGATCGGATTCGACCAGCCAAAGAAGCTTGGCCCGAGCGAAACCGGCTCGGTCACGGCATTGCCAATCTGGATGAGCTATATGGCGCAGGCGCTCAAAGGAACTCCGGAAATGTACCAAGCGATGCCAGCGGGGGTGGTGTCAGTCAAGGTCAGCGACAGCGGCCTGCAGTCTGCCGAAGGAAGACCGGAGTTTTTCTTCCAGGAAAACCTGCCGCCCGAGCAGAGCGCGGCCGATTCCGGCGCGCGAACGCCTGAGGAAGTCAAGAACCAGCTGTTTTGACTCCCGACATTCACGGCGAGGCAGCCCCGCAGGATCCGCCACGGCAGTTCACGCCGATTCCGGATTCATCCGCTGCGGAGGATCACCGCGACGCCAGACTGCTGGCTCACGAAGCGGGACAGCGCCGCGAACAGCTCTGAGCCATCGCGCGCGCTCACCCAGTTCGCTCCATCGTGGCGAAAGTGAAATCCACCCGACCTGGCCGCGACCCAGATTTCACGCGCAGCTGAATGGCGGTTGACGATGATTCGGCTGCCATCGGCGAACTCGATGTCTAGCACGCCGCCGTCCTTCAGCTCGCAGTCGCATTGGGCTGCGCTTTCTTCCAGCGCCTGCGCGATTCGATCCAGCGTCGCAGCCGCGCTGTTGTTGAAGTCGCTCTCGGTCATTGCCGTGATAAACTAGTTCGAACGCAATATCATCATCATGCGCCGTACCGCTGGCCTCATTCTGATGCTCTTCGCCCTCTCGGCTTGCGGGACCAAGGGAGCGCTCTTTCTTCCCCCGCCGGAACAGAAGCCGCAGCAGCAGGATAACAAACCCGCGCCGCGCCAGTGAATTTTTTCTCGTACCGGAGCGGCACGCTTTGCGCGGAGAAAGTGCCACTCGCGGCCATTGCCGCGAGGTTTGGGACGCCCTGCTACGTGTATTCACGCGCGGCGCTGGAATCAGCATATCGCGAGTTCGAGCGGGCCTGTTCGGGACGCGATGCGCTCATCTGCTACGCGGTCAAGGCCAATTCCAACCTTGCGGTGCTCGACGTGCTTGCGCGCATGGGCTCGGGATTCGACATTGTCTCCGGAGGAGAGCTCGCGCGCGTGCTGGCCGCCGGTGGTGCCGCCGCGAAAACCGTTTTCTCCGGCGTTGGAAAGAGCGAAGTCGACCTGCGCGCGGCGCTCAAAGCCGGGATCCTGTGCTTCAACGTCGAATCCGAGGGCGAGCTTGAGCGGCTCTCCCGGCTCGCATCAGAACTGGGCAAGGTCGCGCCGGTGTCCCTGCGCGTCAACCCCGACGTCGATCCGCGCACGCATTCCCACATCGCCACCGGCCTGCGAGAAAGCAAGTTCGGCGTGCCTTATGAAGAGGCTCCGCGCCTGTATCGCAAAGCGGCCTCGCTGCCGGGCCTGCAAATCGTGGGCATCGGTTTCCACATCGGCTCGCAGATCACGGATCTCGGGCCCTTCGTCGCCGCGCTCGAAAGGGTTCTTGAATTCGTCGATGTGCTCGAAGCCGCCGGTGCGCCGCTGCGACATATCGATCTTGGGGGCGGTCTGGGAATCCGCTATCGCGACGAGAAACCTCCGGCGCTGACAGATTATTTCGCGCGGCAGTTCGATCGCATCGGCGGCCGCAAGCTTAAGATCCTGACTGAACCCGGTCGCGCGCTCGTCGGCAACGCCGGACTCTTGCTCACTCGCATCGAGTACCTCAAACACGGCGCCGTCAGGAACTTCGCCGTGGCCGACGCGGCGATGAACGATCTGCTGCGGCCGGCGTTGTACGAAGCCTGGCACGATATTCTGCCTGTGGTGGAGCGCGCAGGGCCGGCTCGGCACTATGATATCGTCGGCCCGATCTGTGAATCGGCCGATTTTCTGGGCCGGGACCGGGCGCTTGAGATCGCCGCTGGCGACTTGCTCGCGGTCATGTCTGCGGGTGCCTACGGCATGAGCATGAGCTCGAATTACAACTCGCGGCCGCGGGCGGCCGAGGTCATGATTGATGGGGATGCGGTTCATCTAGTGCGGGATCGGGAGCAAATCGAGTCCCTTTTTGCTTCGGAGCACCTTTTGCCGTAAATTCGACCGTCTGCCGGAGAATTCCGGGGTGCAGCAGCGGCCCGGGATCGATAGATTTGGGAGATCGTCGCCGCAAACTTGAATCAGGAGGAGCGCTTGAGGAGGAACAGCATCGCTCGCCGCTCGTTGAGCCTGAATTTACCCACGACTTTGTAGCGGCGCGGAATACACCGGCACCCGCAATCGTTAGCGAACACCCATGGTTTCAACTAATAAATTGCCCGCTTTGGCACTTGCGGCCTCCAAGAGATTCTTCATATTCGGCGGCCTTGGCCTGCTTGTTGTTGCCGTAATTCTATTCGCCTATTTTGGCGCCGAGATTCGAGCAAACGAGCCCAAGGCTTCCAAAGGTCCAGCGGCGATTCCGGTATCGGTGGTAACGGTTGTGCAACAGACCGTGCCATTCCAGCTGCAGGCGATCGGCAACGTCGAGGCGTTCTCGAGCGTTTCGGTCAAGGCGCGCGTTGACGGGCAGATCGTCGAGGTCAATTTCAAGGAAGGCCAGGAAGTCCGCAGGAACAGCGTTCTGTTCAAGATTGATCCGAGGCCGTACGAAGCGGCGATGCGGCAGGCCGAGGCCAATTTCTTGCGCGACACTGCGCAAAAAGACCAGGCGCGCTCGCAGGAGCGGCGCTACCAGGAATTGCTTGAGAAGAATTTCGTCTCCAAGGAGGCTTACGCCCAGATCCGTACCAATGCCGAAACGGCAGCGGCCGTTGCGCAGTCGAGCAAGGCGGCGCTCGACAATGCCGTGCTCAATCTCGAGTACTGCACCATTCGCTCGCCGATCGACGGATTCACCGGCAAGATACAAATCCAGATGGGCAACCTGGTCAAGGCGAACGACACGAACCCGCTAGTCATCCTCAACCAGGTCCATCCGATCTACGTGAGCTTTGCCGTGCCCGAGCAAACCCTGTCGCCCATCCGCAGATACATGGCGGCAGGGCCGCTCACGGTCGAAGCCGGCCCGCCGAGCTCGGCCAAGGCGGCTGCATCGGGCAAGTTGATCTTCGTCGACAATGCGGTCGACGCCACCACCGGCACCATCAAGCTGCGGGCGCAGTTCGTGAATCAGGACAACGCTCTGTGGCCGGGCCAGTTCGTCAATGTGAGCGTGCAGCTCTTCGAACAAGCGGACGCGATCGTCATCCCGTCCCAGGCGGTGCAGACTGGGCCGGAGGGTCAGTACGTGTACGTCGTCGACCAAAACATGTTGGCGGACGTGCGCAAGATCACGGTGCAGCGCGCCGAAGGCGAACGCACGATCGTCGCGAGCGGATTGGCCAAGGGCGAGCAGGTCGTGACGCACGGCCAGCTGCGGCTCGGGCCGAAGACAAAAGTGCAGATCGGCAAGCCGCCTGCAGAGGCATCATGAATTTCTGCGAGGTATTCGTTCGCCGCCCCGTGATGACGGTCCTCGTCATGGCCGGCATCCTCATCTTTGGTCTCAGTGCCTATCGGCTGCTTCCGGTATCGACGCTTCCCAACGTCGATTTCCCCACCATTCAGGTGACAGCCGAGCTGCCCGGCGCCAGCCCGGAAACGATGGCCTCGGCGGTAGCGACGGTGCTCGAGCGGCAGTTTTCGACGATCGCCGGAATCGACGAGATGACCTCGGTGAGCGGGCAGGGCGTGAGCCGGATCACGATCCAGTTCGCGCTCGACCGCGACATCGATGCCGCGGCGCAGGACGTGAACTCGGCAATCGCTTCGGCGGCGCGACAGCTGCCGGCGACAATGGCGGCGCCGCCCGCGTTCCGCAAGGTCAACCCGGCGGATTTTCCGGTCTATTACCTCGCCTTGACGTCGGCGGCCTTGCCCCTCTCGACCGTGAACGAATACGCAGAGACCTATCTCGCCCAGCGCATCTCGACCATCACCGGCGTTGCGCAGGTGCAGGTCTTCGGGCAGCAGAAGTACGCGGTTCGCGTGCAAATCGACCCGAATGCACTCGCCGCGCGCGGCGTCGGCATCAACGAGGTCGAGCAGGCCGTAGCGCAGGCCAATGTCAACCTTCCAACCGGAACGCTCTACGGCAAGGACAGGATGTTCGCAGTACAGGCGACCGGGCAATTGAAGGACGCCGCCGCATTCCGACCGGTGATCGTGACGTACCGCAATGGCTCGCCAATTCGCCTGCAGGAGCTCGGGCGCGTAATCGACGGCGTGCAAAACGACAAGCTCGCCGCGTCGTTCAAGGGCAAGCGGGGCATTGTGCTCGCGATCCAGCGGCAGCCGGGTACGAACACGATCGAGGTGGTGGATGACATAAAGCGGCTGCTGCCGACCTTTCGCGCCGAGGTTCCCCCCGCGGTCGACATCGAAACCCTCTACGATCGCTCGGTAACCATCCGCGCGTCGGTCAATGAGGTCCAGACCACGCTTTACCTCGCGCTGATGCTGGTGGTGCTGGTGATCTTCCTCTTCCTGCGCAACATCCCGGCCACGATCATTCCGTCGATCGCGCTGCCGATGTCGATCATCGGCACCTTCGCGGTGATGTACCTGTTCGGCTACAGCCTGGACAACATTTCATTGATGGCGCTCACGCTGTGCGTCGGATTCGTCGTAGATGACGCGATCGTGATGCTGGAGAACATCACTCGCCACCTCGAGAAAGGCAAGAGCGTGCTGCAGGCGACGCTCGACGGCTCGAAAGAGATCGTGTTCACTATCATCTCGATGACGATCTCGCTTGCCGCCGTATTCATCCCGGTCCTCTTCATGGGCGGCATCCTCGGTCGGCTGCTGCATGAGTTCGCCGTCACCATCATGGCGGCGGTACTGATCTCCGGCTTCGTTTCTCTCACGCTGACGCCGATGATGTGCAGCCGCATACTCAAGCCGCGCCTCAAGGACGAGCACCACAGCCCGCTTTACATGGCCTTCGAACGCGGCTTCGATGCCTGGAAGAATGCTTACGACGTCACGCTGCGCTTGACCCTTCGGCATCAGCGCGTAGTCATGATCGCGTTTCTCGGCATCTGTGTGGCCACGGGCGTACTGTTTGCGCGCGCTCCGAAAGGCTTCCTGCCGAGCGAGGACTCCGGGCAGCTGTTCTGTTTCGTCGAAGGCCCTCAGGACATCTCCTTCGACGCGATGATGGACCTGCAACGACATGTCGCTGCGATCATTGGCGACGACCCGAGCGTCGAGGCGGCGATGTCGTTCGTCGGCGCCACGGGTTTCTCGCCGTCGCTCAATGTCGGCCGCATCACCGTCACCCTCAAGCCGTTTAAGGAGCGCAAGCCCGCCGACCAGGTAGTCAGGGAGCTGCGTCCGAAGCTCGCCAATGTACTCGGCGCCAAGGTGTTCATTCAGAACGTGCCCGCAATCCGCATCGGCGGCAATCTCACCAAGAGCCCGTACCAGTACGTGATGCGCAGCGCAAACATCGACGAGTTGTACCACTGGGCGCCGGCCGTCGAGGAGAAACTGCGCTCGCTTCCGGGGCTGATAGACGTCACAAGCGACCTTCAGATAACGCGGCCGGAGGTCACTGTCGATATCGAGCGCGAGAAGGCTTCGGCGCTCGGTGTCTCGGCGCAGAGCATCGAGTTGGCGCTCAACAACGCCTACGGCGCGCGCCAGGTGTCGACCATTTACACCGCGACCAACCAGTACTGGGTGATCCTCGAGCTCGCCCAGCTCTACCAGACCGATCCATCGGTGCTGCCGAAGCTCTATGTGCGCTCTTCGACTGGCGCCCTGGTGCCGCTCAACGCCGTCGCAAAGCTCAAGTATGGCGTCGGCCCGCTGCAGGTCACCCACCTCGGGCAGCTCACCGCGGTGACCTTCTCCTTCGATTTGCGGCCAGGCGTCGCGCTCTCGCAGGCGATCGCCCAGGTCCGGATCGCGATGCGCGAGATGCAGGTGCCCGCTACGCTCAGCGCGACGTTCTCGGGCACGGCGCAGGCGTACCAGAGCTCGCTTGAAGGCATGGGCATCCTGCTCCTGCTTTCGATTGTCGTGATCTATCTCGTCCTGGGTATTCTCTACGAGAGCTTCATCCACCCGCTCACCATCCTCTCCGGCCTGCCAACGGCGGGCCTGGGCGCGCTGCTCACGCTGATGGCCTTCGGCATCGAACTCAACATGTATGCCTTCGTCGGCATCATCATGCTGGTCGGAATCGTGAAGAAGAACGCGATCATGATGATCGATTTTGCGATCGAGGCGCAGAGGAAGGACGGCTTGCCGGCCGAGCAGGCGATCTATCAGGCCGGCCTGGTCCGCTTCCGGCCAATCATGATGACGACCATGGCAGCGCTGATGGGCAGCCTGCCGATCGCGATCGGCTTCGGCGCTGGCGGCGGCGCGCGCATGCCGCTCGGTCTCGCGGTGGTCGGAGGGCTGATGCTGTCGCAGGTGCTCACGCTCTATATCACGCCGGTAATCTATCTCCACTTCGAGCGATTCCAGCAATGGCTGGACCAGAGGCGCGGCGCGAGCACCATTGCGAAGCTCGGCACGGCCGAAAAGGACGCACGCGATCCGCGCGCGCCAATCAGCGCGGATGCCACGGCTTCTTCAGGAGACTGACTGGCGGTCGGTGCGCTTCCGCGCCGATCGTGTCTCAGCTCTGCGGACATGGAACCGGCCAACGAGCGTCCGGTTAAGTCCAATTGGAGGAATCAATTCAGCGATCGTTGCGGCGTCTACGGATTCAGTTGCTTGTATACGACATCGGCGACCTGGAGCAGGTTGTCCTTGCTGATCTCGCCGGACAAGGCATAGCCGAAATTGCCGTCGACCCAGTAAAACACGGCGACGCGATCCTCCTGACTGAACCGAAACGCGGTGTCCCGCGGCTCGCCCCGCTGCCTTGTAACGTAAAGTGTCAGGCGCTGGCCGCGCGCATCCTGGTACATGAAGTGCGCAACCGGCCCCTGCGGGCCGGAGAGCAGGCGGCCGCCTATCAGATCGAATCCAAGCGGCAGCAGCTTCGGCGCCTTGAGCGTGGTGCCGAGGCGTTTCGACAGCCATTTGACCAGATGATCCTCCTGGTCGGCCGTGACTTCGACCGGATGGCGCACCTCGGGCGAGTACACGGCGTGCGCCGTCGCCGCCTGTCGTGCCAGCGGCAGCGGCACCATTTGCGGCGTAATCGACGGCCCGCGCATCACCCAGCCGAGACCGATGCCGAGCGCAAAAATCGCCGCGGCCATTGCGTGGCGAAACCAGCGGTTCGGGCGCACTGCGAGCAGCGCTGCGGGTACCAATTCATCCAGCACCGGGTTGTAGAGCGAGCGGAACATGGCGTTCTGCTCCGAGTAGGCGCGCAACCTTTCTGCGTCCTCGGGGTGTGTGGAAAGCCATGCATCGATTTCGGCCCGCGCGCTTTCGGAAAGCACGCCATCCACGTACGCATGAAGATCGGATTCCAGCACCGGCTTCACTTCACGACCTTCAGGGATACCGCCGTCTGGCCGCCCAGCACGTGTCGCATGCGCTCGCGCGCCCGCGACAGCCGCGACATCACCGTGCCAATCGGGACATCGAGGGCCCGGCTCACTTCCTTGTAACTCAACTCCTCGACCGCGACCAGCAACACCACCTCTCGCTGCTCGGCCGGAAGGACGCGCAGCGCCCGATCCACGTCCTGCAGCTCAAGCTGCAGGGTCTGCGTCCCGCGCACCGCCACTGCGGGCATTTCTTCCACGGTCTGCTCAATTTCGTAGCCACGGCGCCGCGCCTGGTTCACGAATACGTTATGCATGATTGTAAACAGCCAGGCGCGCAAGTCGCTGCCCGGACGCCAGAGATAAAACTTGTTCCAGGCGCGCTCCAGCGTGTCCTGGACGAGATCGTCGGCGATGTAGCGGTCGCCGACGAGCGCGCGGGCGTAGCGCCGCAACCGGGGAATGTGCTCGATGATGCTGCGCCGGTCCATCTGTCGCGTATTCTACGCGGCATACGGCGTTACGGCTTCGCCGGGTCATTGGAAATCATTGCGAAATGCGCATCGCAAAAAATATGTCAATTTTTCTCATGGCCTCTTTCGATGACAGGAATTATTGAATTCCACCATGCAAACGTCCGGGCGGCGGCTTTTATTCCAGATGAAGCCCGCTGATTCCAGCGAACACGTGGTAGCGGGGGCGGTAAACACCACGAGCGCGCGGCTTATTCCGGGAAGCCCTACGCCGGCCGTTCAGACACGTGAGCCGGCGGAGGGCGATTCTCGCTCTCTGCGCAGCGGATGAATCGGCCGAAAGAACGGATAGCTTCGGCCACCTGTAGTCGCGGTCCGTTTTAGAAAGCGCAGATCAGCGCAGGCCCGCCGCGTAATCCGCCACCGCGCTCATTTCGCCGTCGCTCATCTTGGCGGCGATGGTGCGCATCATGTTGCTCGGGTCGTTGGCACGCTGTCCGGATCGAAAGGCCTTGAGCTGAGCGTCGGTGTACTCGGCATACTGCCCCGCAATGCGCGGATACTGCGCCGGCATTCCGGCCCCGGCCGCACCGTGGCACGACGCGCAGGCGGCCAATCCCCTTGCGGCATCACCGCCCCGCCAGATCTTGCGGCCCAGCGCAACCGTTTCCTTGTTCTTCGCAATTCCCGGCTTTGCCTGCTGCGCGCCGAAAAACGCGGCCACGTTGCGCATGTCCTCGGGCAAAAGATTCGCCGTCATCGCGCCCATCACCGGATTCTCCCGCTCGGCTTTTCGTCCCGGAGCCGGTTTGAAATTGGCGAGCTGTTTTTGCAGGTATTCCGGAACCTGGCCGGCAATATTGGGATTCGCCGAATTGGGGCTGTTGCCATCTGCGCCATGGCATGCCGCACACACTTGGGACGCAATTTTCCGGCCTTTTTCGATGTCGGGTTTGGCTGCGGGTCCCGCGGCTGCGGCAGCCCACGCGCACACCGAGAAACTCAAAAGCGCCAATACTCTGTTCATTCGTCTTCCTTCGCGCAGGGTAGGGTCCAAAAAGCTGATATTCTAATCAATTTCAGTCACGCTACGCCATGTCGGTGATTCATCGGGCGGCGTTTTTCAAGAGCGCTGCAGCGCTCGAGGATTTTCCGGCAAGCGTCAGCGAAATTGCTTTTGCGGGGCGCTCCAATTCGGGCAAATCGAGCGCGATCAACGCACTTGCCCGCAGGCGGCGACTTGCTTTCGTCAGCAGGACTCCGGGTCGCACTCAGCTGATCAACTTCTTTTCAATCGACGACGAGCGCTTTCTTGTCGACCTTCCCGGCTACGGCTATGCCAAGGTGCCCGCAGCGACGCGAGCGCCTTGGGAAAAGCTGCTCGGCGGCTACCTCCAGTCGCGCGCTCCCTTGCGCGGAATGGCGCTCGTGATGGACGTGCGGCACCCGCTCACCGAACTCGACCGAAGAATGCTCGCGTGGTTTCGGCCTACCGGCAAGCCGGTGCACGTGCTGCTCACCAAAGCGGATAAACTTTCGCGTGCGGCCGCGTTGAGGGTATTGCGAAAAGTCGAGCGGGATCTTGCCTTGCTCGCGCCGAATTTCTCCGTTCAGCTTTTTTCGAGTCTCAAGAAATCCGGGCTCGACGAGGCCGAGGCGATATTCGAGAAGTGGCTGGAACAAGAACCCCCGGCACGGCCAGAGGTTCGGAAATAAAAGCCCCCGGGCTAAAAAGGGGAATAAGCCCGGGGCAAAACGCCTTAAGGACTAAGGCACCCGCTCAGGGAGGAGAAGCGGGAGACGACCGAAATCGTCTGAACACTATGAGTAGCCACAAAGGAAAAAGGTTCCCGCGGCGGGGAATCCAGATATTAAGTTATTGATCCGCCTTGGTAAAAAAGGAGCGAACATGCAGGTCTACGGCAGTTTTCCTTCGGTGCGCATGCGGCGCATGCGGCGCGACGATTTTTCGCGCAGGCTGATGCGCGAGCACGTGCTCGGCGCCGATGATTTGATTTATCCGGCATTCATTATTGACGGCAGGGGCAGGAGCCAGGCCGTTCCCTCAATGCCGGGGGTGTCGCGCTACACCCCCGACAAGCTGATGCCGTTGGCCGAGCGCTGCCTGAAGCTCGGAGTGCCCGTAATGGCGCTCTTTCCGGCGATCGAGCCCTCCCTGAAAACCCCGGATGGCAAGGAGGCAATGAATGCGAAGGGCTTGATCCCGCGCGCCGTAAGCGCACTGAAAAAACGATTTCCCGAACTCGGCATCATGACCGACGTGGCGCTCGATCCGTACACCAGCCACGGCCAGGACGGCGTGATCGACAAGACCGGCTACATTCTCAACGACGAGACTCTCGCGATCCTGGAAAGGCAGGCACAGATTCAGGCGGCGGCGGGGGTGGATATTGTCGCGCCTTCCGACATGATGGATGGCCGCATTGGACGCATCCGCAGCGCCCTCGACGCGAAGAAATTCATCCACACGCGAATCATGGCGTACTCGGCAAAATACGCATCCGGCTTCTACGGGCCGTTCCGCGACGCCGTGGGATCTGCAGCGAGCCTTGGAAAGGGCGACAAATTCACCTACCAGATGGATCCCGCCAATACCGACGAAGCCCTGTGGGAAGTCGGGCTCGATCTGCAGGAAGGCGCGGACATGGTGATGGTGAAGCCGGGAATGCCTTACCTCGACATCCTGCGGCGAGTGAAAGAGGAATTCAAGGCGCCGACCTACGTCTACCAGGTGAGCGGCGAATATTCGATGCTGAAGGCTGCGTTCAAGAACGGCTGGCTGAACGAGAAGCAATGCGTGATGGAAGTGCTGCTCGGATTCAAGCGCGCCGGCGCGGACGGAATTCTTACCTACTTTGCGCTCGATGCGGCTGCCTGGTTGAAGGAAGCGCGCTGAAGGTTGCATCGCGGCCGAGGAAAGGCATTCGCCGCAGGCGAGCGGCCGCCAGAGTCAAAGTTGCGCGGCCAGATCGAGCGACTTGATGAATTTGCTTGCCGGCTGGTAGCCGATCACGCGCAGGCCTTCTATTTCGCTGCCGGCGCGGTCGAAGAAGATGATTCCCGGCGGCCCGAACAGGCGAAAACGCTTCAGGAGCGCTTTGTCGTCGGCCGAATTTGATGTGACGTCGGCCTGCAACAGAAGCATGCCGGCGAGGCGCGCCCGCACCTGCGGATCGCTGAACGTGAAACGCTCCATTTCCTTGCAGGACACGCACCAGTCCGCGTAGAAGTCGAGCATCGCCGGCCTGCCGGCCGTAGT
>JBGPLD010000002.1:0-17754 GCA_041486325.1 Gammaproteobacteria bacterium | reverse complement strand
CAATTCGGTGACAGCAGTCAATTGGCTTGCCGATATGTCGCCACGCCTGGAAAAGCAGATTCCGAATTTCAAAACGCGTGTTGAATTCCTGCGAACTGTTCACTACGAATCGACCCGAGCCGGCCTCGATCCGCAACTCGTGCTCGCCGTAATCCAGGTCGAGAGCAACTTCCGCAAATACTCCGTCTCGAAATCCGGTGCCCGCGGCTACATGCAGGTCATGCCATTCTGGGTGGGGCTCATCGGCCGACGAGGTGAAAATCTATTCAGCCTGCGCACGAACCTGCGCTATGGCTGCGTGATACTGAAGCATTACCTCGACAATGAAAAGGGCGACCTTCATCGCGCGCTCGGCCGCTATAACGGCAGTTTCGGCAAACCCGACTATCCGGATTCGGTGATGGGGGCCCGGCGCGGAGTATGGCGCTACGAAGGCAAGCTGACGCGGCGCACGCCACCGCCGGTTACCTGACGCGGCAACCGGGCCAGGCCACGCGCTCGCCGATCATGTGCAATGTTGCCGCTACGCCACGAACCGTTCGTACGACGAACGGTCACCATCAAATCGCGAATAATGTAGCGATGGTCTGCTGAATAGCCTGCGCGGCCGCACGCGGGTCTGGAGCCTGGCGGATCGGTCTGCCGATTACTATGTAATCGGCGCCATTCGCAAACGCCTGTGCCACGTCGACCGTGCGTTTCTGATCGTCGGTCAGGCGATTCATCACCGGCCGAATTCCGGGAACCACGACCAGGAGCCGCTCACCCAGCTCGCGCCTCAGCGCGGGCGCCTCCAATCCGGAAGAAACCACCCCGTCGCACCCAGCCTCCAGAGCGCGGCGCGCACGTGACAACACCAGCTTCTCCACCTCGCACCGGAAGCCGAGGTCATCGAGGTCACCTTGGTCAAGACTGGTCAAAACGGTGACTGCGAGAATTTTTACCTCTCCCTTTTCTTTGCCGGCGGCCTCGAGAATCGCCTGATTGCCGTGAACCGTCGCGAAGCTGACCCCCTTGTTGCGAAGGCCGCGCACAGCCGCACGCACGGTCTCAGGCACATCGAAAAACTTCAGGTCGGCAAAGACTTTCTTTTCTTGCCGATTAAGCCATTCGATCAGCTTGAAAAAGCCGTCCGCCATGAACAGTTCCAGGCCGACCTTGTAAAAGCACGCTGCGTCGCCGAGTTCCTGCACCAGCCTCTTGGCCTCGCCAACGGAAGGCACATCGAGTGCGACAATCAGGCGCTCCGTGCGCGGAATGGTCTTGATCTGCAATTCAGCAGCTCGCATCAGCAGCGCTCGGTCTGGATTTCGCGCCCGGCCGCTCCTCCGCGGTCCCGGCAGGAAAGGTGAGTCCAGCCGAATCAGGCACGATCGCCGTCCATTAGTCGCTTGAGTGGCCAGTCAAGCGCTTCGTCGGCCTGCACGGCGAAACGCTCCATGAATGCCTTGACTGCTTCCTCGCGCTCCGTTCCGGCCAGTCCCCTGGCGTCCAGCGCAAACTCCCGATAGATGTCGGCAACACGAAGGCTCTCCGTATCGCAGATCAAGCCGTAACGGTCTTCGGCCGATTTCACTACCCAGCCACGTACGGCCATGCGCTCAAGCAGCGTCTCGGCGCGATCACGCGCGAGGGACGCGCCCTGTGCAAGGAATTTCAATTCGAGCGCCGTGGGGCGCCGCTGTGCGCGCGCGAGAACCAGAAGCAACATCAGCGCGTCACTGAAAACGGCTCCGGAGGGGCGCTTTTCAGTGTCGCGCAGAACCGAGAAATCGGGAGCGAGGGCGACAACGAGCGCACCGGCCACGATTACAACCCAGGAGAGGTATATCCACAGCAGAAAAACCGGAATCGCGGCGAACGCGCCATAAATCATTGTGTAGGTCGGAAATTTCGCGATGTAGAGCGCGAACGCGCGCTTCATTATCTCGAACGCAACGCCGGCGATGAAACCACCGGCAAACGCGTGGCGCGGCTCGATCCTGCGATTTGGCACGGTGTGGTAAAGAAGAGTAAACGCAGCGCAAGTCAGGACGAATGGGGCAAGCCCCAGTATCGCCTCCGCGGCGAGCGGAATCTGCCGGGCGACGCCGAGCGAAAGGCCGATGACGTAGGACGTAATTGAAATGCTTGCGCCGATCAGGATCGGCCCAAGCGTCAGCATTGCCCAGTAAACCAGGACGCGTTGCGCCACAGGGCGCTGGCGCGACACGCGCCAGATCGAATTGAAAGCTTGCTCGATCGTAAACATCATGATGAGTGCCATAACCGCCAGCGCCGCAGTACCGAGAACAGTCAGCTGCCCCGCGCGGCTGGAGAACTGCTCAATGTAGGCGGTGACGATCTTTCCAACGGTGTCCGGCAGCATGTTGGCGAGAAGAAAATTCTGGAACTGCTCTCCCAGGCCGGAAAAGACCGGGAACGCCGACATCAGAGTCAGGACGATGGTGGCGAGCGGCACGAGCGCGAGCAACGTCGTAAACGTGAGGCTGGACGCGACCTGCAGGCAGCGGTCCCGATTGAAGCGATCGAGCACGTGCAGGGAAAAACGGCCCAACTGTCGCAGTTCGTTTGGCACGGGGCGCGCCGATCATTGATGGTAAACGTCGCCTATAATACCAGTGGCGTCACTGCGTCTTGTCAATGCGCGACTTTCTCATCCTCTTCCACGGTCATCGCAACGCCGCGAGAATATTGTGCCAGGCGCCCGGGCGGCGGCTGGCGATCGCCCTGGCGCTCGCAAAATGAGCCGGGAAATTGAGGCACGGCGCCGCCTCGGCTCGCTTCGTTCGGGCGTGCTGTCCACGATTTCCAGGCGCTTTGGCGGCCATCCTTTCGGATCGCTGGTCCCCTACGTGCTGGATCACGAGGGCAGTCCGGTAGTTCTCGTCAGCCAGCTCGCCGAACACACCAAGAATATCGAAGACGACGCGCGCGTAAGCTTGCTCGCTCACGACGACGCAAGGGATGTGCAGGCCGGGGCAAGGGTCACGTTGCTTGGACACGCGAAGCGGCTCGACGCCTCCAGCCCGTCAGCGGCGCGCTACCGGCGCTTTTTCCCGGATTCGGAAGGGCTTTTGGCGATGGGCGATTTCTCGTTCTTCGTTGTCGATCCGCTTGCGGTGCGATTCATCGCGGGCTTCGGCGCGATTCACTGGATTTCGGCTGCGGACTACGCTCCGCCCGCGAACTCGCTAGCCGATGCCGAAAGCGCGATTGTCGCGCACATGAACTTCGATCACTCCCGCAACCTGCGCGATTACTGCGGTCATGTTCACGGAAGGCGGCCGGCAGACGCCACGATGGTCGGGCTGGACTGCGACGGATTCGACATCCGTGCCGACGGCGAACTACTGCGTTTTCAATTCGATAATCCCGTTACCGACGCCACCGCCGCGCGTGCCGCCCTTGTTGCTCTCGCTGCGGCAAGCCGCGCTGAATGAAAGACGGCGTGCTTTCGTCGATCGCCGCCGCAATCCTTGTCACACTGATCTTTCTTTGCATGGACTAGGAAAAGCGGCGCCCCGGCGCGGCTTGCCATGCTGGAGGCCGGGCATGCGACCATCTTTTCCGTGGCGCCATTGCCTGCGTCAGACACACCTGCGGCCATCGCCGGCCGGATCACGCCTGCGGATTGATCCGCTCCAACTTGCTGTGCAGCTTATTGAGCGCGTTCACGTATGCTTTGGCCGAGGCCACCACGATGTCGGTGTCTGCGCCCACTCCGTTCACGATTCGGCCGCCCTTGGCCAGACGCACGGTAACTTCGCCCTGCGATTCGGTACCCTGGGTCACCGCGTTCACCGAGTAAAGCAGCAGCTCTGCGCCGCTGTTTGCCATGCTCTCGATTGCCTTGAACGTGGCATCGACCGGCCCGTCGCCCTGCGAGGCGGCGTGGCGCTCCGCGCCGCTCTCGGAGAGAACGATCGTCGCCTGAGGCCTCTCCGTTGTTCCGCTTGCCTGACGCATGGAAACAAGCCTCCAGTACTCCGCCTCGGCGGCAACCGCTTCGGCCGACACCAGCGCCTGCAGGTCTTCGTCGAAGATCTCGTGTTTCTTGTCGGCCAGCTCCTTGAAACGCTGAAACGCCGCGTTGTACGCGTCCTCGGAGTCAAGCTCGATGCCTAGTTCCTTGAGCCGCTGCTTGAAAGCAGTGCGGCCGGAATGCTTGCCCAGGACCAATTTGTTGGAGCTCCACCCCACGTCCTGGGCGCGCATGATCTCGTAGGTCTCGCGGCTTTTCAGCACACCGTCCTGGTGGATGCCGGCCTCGTGGGCAAAGGCATTGGCCCCGACGATTGCCTTGTTCGGCTGCACCGGAAAGCCGGTGATTCCCGACACGAGTCGGCTGGCCGGCACGATCTGCGTCGCATCGATGCGCGTGTCGCAGGGAAACACATCCTGGCGGGTGCGCACGGCCATCACGATCTCCTCGAGCGAGGCATTGCCGGCTCGCTCGCCAAGACCATTTATCGTGCACTCGACCTGGCGCGCGCCATTCATTACCGCCGCAAGCGAATTGGCGACCGCCATCCCCAGGTCGTTATGGCAGTGCACCGACCAGATCACCTTGTCCGAATTGGGAACGCGCTCGCGCAAGGTCCGTATCAGCGATCCGAACTGCTCGGGCATGGTATACCCCACCGTATCAGGGATATTGACTGTCATTGCTCCTTCCCTGATGACCGCTTCAAGAATACGGCACAGGAAATCAATTTCGGAGCGCCCGGCGTCTTCCGGGGAAAACTCGACGTCGTCTGTGAACTTGCGCGCGAAGCGCACGGCATTGACCGCCTCCGTGAACACCTGCCCGGGTGTCATGCGCAGCTTCTTTTCCATGTGGATCGGCGAAGTCGCAATGAACGTATGGATGCGCCCTTGCTTCGCCGGCTTGATCGCCTCGGCGGCGCGGCCGATGTCGCGGTCGTTGGCGCGCGCCAGCGAGCACACAGTGCTGTCCTTGACAATGCTTGCCACGGCATGCACCGCGTCAAAGTCGCCGGGGCTGGAGGCGGCGAAGCCGGCCTCGATTATGTCCACGCGCATGCGCTCCAGCTGACGTGCGATGCGAAGCTTCTCTTCCTTGGTCATGGAGGCGCCGGGGCTTTGCTCGCCGTCGCGCATGGTGGTGTCGAATATGATCAATTTTTCTTTCATGGTGCCGCTCCAGGGTGAAATCGCGAAAGCATCCGCGGCGCCTGCTTGCGCCGCGACTGGGTATTGCCGAATTGGGAGTGGGATTATATGCGCGCGAGGCGCAGCAGCAGGCCCGTCAGAAGCGGGCTGCCGGGGAGGAGCTTTAGCACTGCAATGCTGACTTGCATGCGTGGAATATAACGGGATTCGCGCGCCCACGCAACTAGGTGGGTTCCTTGACCCGGCGCTTCCCCCATAGCCAGTAAACGTAGCCCGATAGTCCATAGGCCACGAACATGAGAAACAGCACGATCGGCGGATCCGAGGAGATCAGCACGAATGCCAGCACAATCAGCAGGAGCACCGCGAACGGCACCGACCGGCGCATGTTGATGTCCTTGAAGCTGTAGAACGGCACGTTGGTGACCATGGTGATGCCGGCGTAGAGCGTCAGGAACGCGGCTACCCAGGGCATGCCGTAGGCAGCAACCGGGATCTTGTTGTCGCTCGCAAGCCACAGGAATCCCGCCACCAGCGCCGCTGCCGCGGGGCTCGGCAGTCCCTGGAAGAAGCGCTTGTCGACCACGTCGATGTTGGTGTTAAAGCGCGCCAAGCGCAGCGCGGCGCCGGCGCAATATACAAATGCCGCGATCCACCCAAAGCGATCGAGATCCTTCAGGGCCCATTCGTACATGATCAGCGCCGGCGCGACACCAAAACAAACCATATCAGAGAGCGAATCGTACTCGGCGCCGAAGGCGCTCTGAGTATGCGTAAGCCGCGCGACCCGGCCATCAACGGTGTCGAGCACCATTGCGACGAAAATTGCGACGGCGGCCTCGTCGAAGCGCCCTTTCATCGCCATTACGATCGCGTAGAAGCCGGCGAAGAGCGCCGCCGTAGTAAACAAATTGGGCAGCAGATAGATGCCGCGGCGCCGGATCTCGGTGTTGAACAGCGGCTTTCGGGGGTTCAGCTCAGGCATCATGCGGAAGTGTCGCGATTACCGTGGTAGCCGCATAGACCTTGTCGCCGAGAGCGGATTTGACCATCGTCCCTTTCGGGACATAGACGTCCACGCGGGAACCGAAGCGGATGAAGCCAAAGCGCTGGCCGCGCGCGAGGATATCCCCTTCCTTGACATAGCAGAGTATCCGGCGGGCGATCAATCCCGCAATTTGCACGCAGGTCACGTCGGCGCCGGCGGACGTGCGCAGCCACAATGCATTGCGCTCGTTTTCGAGCGAAGCTTTTGACAATGCGGCGTTGATGAAGCTGCCCGCGTTGTACCAGATCTTGCGCACTTCGCCGTCCACCGGCGAGCGGTTCGAATGCACGTTAAACACGTTCATGAACACGCTCACCTTGATGGCGTCGCGCTGGAGATAGGGATCGCGCGCGGGCTCCACGGCGACGATTCGCCCATCGGCTGGCGAGACCACCGTGCGAACGTCCCCTGGCGACGCGCGCGGCGGGTCGCGAAAAAACTGCAGTATGAAAAGAGCCGCGAACCAGAACGGAATCGACCACCATCCCGCCACCCAGGTCGCAGCAGCGGCTGCCAGGACTGCAATGAACAGGAAGAGCCAGCCTTCGCGGGCGACGATCGGATGCGTGTAGCGCGTATTCACTGGTTATCGTCGCCCTCCCCGGACCGCGCCGCCTCGTTTCTCAGCGCTTTATTTTCATCCGCCGCGGCGTCATAGTCGGTCTGCTTTTGAATATCTCCGGCTTTTTTCACCGCTCCGATTCGGGGGACTATATCGCGGTACGGCACGAGCATGATCAATTTCTGCTTGTATCGACGAGTTTGTTCTTCTTGATCCAGGGCATCATGGCTCTCAGTTTTTCGCCGACGACCTCGATCGGATGCTCCGCGGTCATGCGCCGGCGCGACAGCAGCGTCGGAGCGCCCGCGCGATTCTCCAGGATGAATTCCTTTGCGTATTCCCCAGATTGTATGCGGGCGAGTGCGGCGCGCATTGCGTTTTTCGTTTCCTGGGTAATGATTTTCGGCCCCGTGATGTACTCGCCGAATTCGGCGTTGTTCGAGATGGAGTAGTTCATAGTGCCTATGCCGCCCTCGTACATCAGGTCGACGATGAGCTTCAGTTCATGCAGGCATTCGAAGTAGGCCATTTCCGGTGCGTAGCCCGCTTCGGTGAGCACTTCGTATCCTGCCTTGACCAGCTCCACGCAGCCGCCGCAAAGCACCGACTGTTCGCCGAACAGGTCGGTTTCAGTCTCCTCCCTGAACGTGGTCTCGATCACGCCAGCACGGGCCCCACCGATCGCCGCGGCGTAGGAGAGCGCGAGATCGCGCGCCTTTCCGCTCTTGTCGCGATACACGGCAATCAGCATCGGCGTGCCGCCACCCTGCGTATAAGTCGAGCGTACGGTATGACCCGGGGCTTTCGGGGCGATCATCACAACGTCGAGATCCTCTCGCGGCACGACTTGCCCAAAATGAATGTTGAAACCATGGGCAAAGCCCAGTGTTGCGCCCTTGCGGATGTTGGGTTCCACCTCCGACTTATAGACGGCGGCAATGTGCTCGTCGGGCATGAGCATCATGACAAAGTCCGCGCCTTTTACCGCCTCGGGGATTTCCTTGACGCCCAGGCCGGCCTTCCTTGCCTTGTCCCAGGAAGCGCCGCCTTTTCGCAGACCTACGGTGACCTTCATGCCCGAATCATTCAGATTGAGCGCATGGGCGTGCCCCTGCGAGCCGTATCCCACGATAGCGACCTTCTTGCCCTTGATGAGCGACAGGTCGGCGTCCTTGTCGTAATAGACTTTCATGCTATTTCCTTTTGGTTCTCCGGTATGCGAACGGGATTCAAACCTTCAAGATCCGCTCGCCACGTCCAATCCCCGAAGCGCCGGTTCGCACCGTCTCCAGAATCGCGCTCCGCTCAAGCGCCTGAATGAAAGCATCGAGCTTGGCCCCGGTGCCGGTTAGCTCTATGGTATAGGTGTTCTCGGTAACGTCGATAATGCGACCCCGGAAGATTTCGGACATGCGTTTCATCTCTTCGCGCTCTTTGCCCATTGCCCGAACCTTGATCAGCATAAGCTCGCGCTCGATGTGCGCCGCCTCTGACAAGTCAACGACCTTGACCACTTCGACGAGCTTGTTCAGTTGCTTCGTGATCTGCTCGACCACGTCGTCGGAGCCGGTAGTGACGATGGTCATGCGCGACAACGACGCATCCTCCGTCGGCGCCACCGTGAGCGTCTCGATGTTGTAGCCTCGCGCGGAGAACAGGCCCGCGACCCTGGAAAGAGCACCCGGCTCGTTTTCGAGCATGATGGAAATGATGTGTCGCATTTCTCCCTCGCTGAGGCCCGGCCCTCGGCGCCCTCGACGCCGCTTCGACGCGACGCTCGTGGCGCCGCCGAGCCAAGCTCCCTTCAGCCTACGTTGATCGAACCCGATTGCGTATCGGGCCTACAGCTCCTCGGCGAGAATCATCTCCGTCAGGCCCTTGCCGCCCTGGACCATCGGATAGACGTTCTCGGTCTGGTCGGTGATGAAGTCCAGGAACACCAGATCGTTCTTGCGCTTGAATGCTTCCTTCAGCGCGGGCTCGACATCGCCGGGACTCTCGATCTTCATGCCGACGTGGCCGTAGCTTTCGGCCAGCTTGACGAAATCGGGCAGTGCGTCCATATAGGACTCGGAATAGCGGTTGCCGTGGAAAAACTGCTGCCACTGGCGCACCATGCCCATGTACTTGTTGTTGAGATTGACGATCTTGATCGGCAGGCGATATTGCTTGCAGGTGGAAAGTTCCTGAATGCACATCTGGATGCTCGCCTCGCCAGTGACGCAGGCTACCGTCGCCCCGGGATTGGCGAACTGCACACCCATCGCAGCGGGTAGCCCGAAGCCCATGGTGCCGAGACCGCCTGAGTTGATCCAGCGGCGCGGCTTCTCGAACTTGTAGAACTGCGCCGCCCACATCTGGTGCTGGCCAACGTCGGAGGTGATGAAAGCTTCGCCCTTGGTGATTTCGTACAATCTCTCGAGCACGAACTGCGGCTTGATGATCTTGCTTTTCTTGTCGTATTTCAGGCAGTCCTTCGATTTCCACAGCCCGATCTGCGACCACCAGAGGCTGAGCGCTTTCTGGTCCGGTTTGTAGTTGGCCGTCTCGAGTTGCCGCGTCAGTTCTTCAAGCACGTCGGACACATTGCCGACGATCGGGACGTCCACCTTCACGCGCTTGGAAATCGAGGACGGATCGATGTCAATGTGGATGATCTTCCTGGCCACCTGGGCGAAGTGCTCCGGATTGCCGATAACGCGGTCGTCGAACCTTGCGCCCACGGCGAGCAGCACATCGCAGTTCTGCATCGCCATGTTGGCCTCGTAGGTACCGTGCATTCCGAGCATGCCGAGAAACAGGGGATCCGTCGCCGGATAACCGCCCAAGCCCATCAGCGTGTTGGTGCAGGGGAAGCCGAGCATCTTCACCAGCTTCGTGAGCTGCTTGGCCGCATCCGACAGGATCACGCCGCCGCCGGTGTAGACCATGGGGCGCTTGGCCTCGGCGAGCAGTTGCACCGCTTTTCTGATCTGCCCCGGATGGCCCTTAACCACCGGGTTGTAGGAGCGCATCGTAACGGTCGCCGGGTATTCGAAGATGCACTTGGCGGCAGTTACGTCCTTGGGAATGTCGACGAGCACCGGCCCGGGCCGTCCGGTCTTCGCGAGGTAGAAGGCTTTCTTGATCGTAACGGCGAGTTTCGCGACATCTTTCACCAGAAAATTGTGCTTGACGCAAGGCCGCGTAATGCCGACCGTGTCGCATTCCTGAAAGGCATCCAGGCCGATCGCATGGGTTGGAACTTGACCGGTGATAATTACCATCGGTATCGAATCCATGTAGGCTGTGGCGATCCCGGTGACTGCATTGGTAACCCCGGGCCCTGACGTCACCAACGCCACTCCCACCTTGTCACTTGAGCGCGAAAAACCGTCCGCGGCGTGCGTCGCGCCCTGTTCGTGACGGACCAGAATGTGCTTCACCTTGTCCTGCTTGAACAGCTCGTCGTAGATGAACAGCACCGCGCCGCCGGGATAGCCGAAGACATACTCGACCCCCTCCGCCTGGAGGCACCTCACCACGATTTCTGCACCCGTCATTTCCATGCCAATGCCCGCAATGCCTTGTTCGCCGAGAACTTTGGAGCCTAATTGCTGGCGCCTGATTGGTCAAGTATTCCTTCCGCCGGCTGCATCGACGCCGGGCTTTTGATACTATCGGGCTACCAAGGCGGCGGCCGCTCCGGCCGATAAAAAAGGACGCTCGTCTGGCCTCCCGAAACGAACTTTCCGCATTTCTCGCCAGCGTCGAACGGCGCGCGTACAAGCAGGCAATGTTCGCGGTCCGGAACGAGGAGAACGCTCTTGACATCGTTCAGGACACGATGCTCAAACTCGCTGAAAAGTACGGCGCAAAACCGGCTGAAGAGCTGCCGATGCTGTTCCAGCGCATTCTGCAGAACACCATTCGTGACTTCTATCGCCGACAGAAGGTCCGGTCTCTGTGGACGATTCTGCTATCCGCGCTTTCGCCGGGCCGCGACGAGGATGAAATCGATCCGCTTGAAACTTTGGAAACCGAGGACGGCTCTAAACTCGGGGAGAATCCTGCTGATCGTGTCGAAAAGTTTCAACTTGTTGAATTAATTGATAAAGAGATGAAAAAACTCCCACTGCGTCAACGTCAGGCCTTTCTGCTGCGTTACTGGGAGGAGATGGACGTCGCCGAGACTGCAACCGTGATGGGTTGCTCTCAGGGCAGTGTCAAAACCCATTGCTCCCGCGCCGCGCACGCATTGGCCGCTGCCCTGCGGGCAAAGGGAATTGAGCTATGAACGAACAACAAATCGCCTATCGAATCAAACAAATCCTCAGCCGGGGACTCGATCTTGACTCCGAAAAACTTTCTCGCCTGAAATTTGCTCGCGAGGGGGCTTTGGCGCGCCAGCGCGTCGAGTCCAATGCCCCCGCGCTCGCCTGGGCCAGCAACGTTTTTGGCCGGTTGGGCAGCTCCTTCTCATTCGTCCCGCGCGTTGTTCTTTCGATGGCCGTGCTGATCCTCGGCCTCATCAGCGTCAACCAATGGCGGGAGTCCCAGGTAGCCGCGGAAATCGAGGAAATCGACGCCGCCGTGCTCACAGGCGACCTGCCATTGGATGCATATCTGGACAAGGGCTTCGATGCATGGCTAAAGCGCTCATCGCACTAGCTCTTTGGCTTTGCATTTCGTTTTCCGCATTTGCCGCCACTCCGCAGAAAAAGTCACTGACGTGGACTGAGCTGACGCCCGAGCAGCAGCAAATTCTCGCGCCGCTGGCTACAGACTGGGACAAGCTCGAGCCCGAGCGCAAGCGCAAATGGCTGGGTATCGCCAAGCGGTACCCGAAGATGAAACCGGAAGGACAGGTGCGGGTGCAGAAAAACATGCAGGCCTGGATGAAGCTGACTCCTGAGGAGCGCCGCGCCGCTCGCGAGCGCTACAAGAAAATCGAAACCCTGCCGCCGGACAAGAAGCAGGCTCTCAAGCAGCAGTGGGACGAATACAATCGGCTGCCCGAGCAGGAGCGGCGCAAGCTCGGAAGTACACCGCGAAAGCCGATTGCGGCAACGCCCGCCGCTGCCCCGGATGCCGGATCCACCGTTGCCCCGGCGGCGCCGGCATCCGCCCAGTAGCCTGATCCACCCCGTATGAATTCGCAGCCGCTTGTCGCGGCGTCGGTTCCGGGGGTCGGCCGGCGGGTGTTGGCGATGATCTACGAATCCCTAGTAGTGTTCGCAATCGCGCTTATCGCCGCGCTGGCATTTTATGGCGTGGCAAATGGGCGGTTCACGGCCATTACCCGGCATATCTTCCAGATCTATCTGTTCCTGGTTTTCGGACTCTACTTCGTCTCGTGCTGGCGCCGCGGCGGACAGACGCTGCCCATGCAAGCCTGGAAATTGCGCGTCGTCCGCGCCGACGGTCAGCCGGTCGGAACCGGCCGGGCGCTGCTGAGATACGCGCTCGCGTGGCCCTCTCTGCTCTTTCTGGCGGGCGGAATATTCTGGGCACTCGTTGACCGGGACCGACAGTTTCTGCACGACCGGCTGGCCGGTACGCGAATCGTCCTGCATGATCATTTGGAGTCTAGGGCATAGAGGCCAAGGTGGGGCCGGGGCCTCCCTCACTATCGGTTGCAACGTGCGTGCTAGGGTCCCGGGGCGGCATGGCAGCCCCGGGTTCCGACGGCTTACCTTCTTTCCACCCACCACATCATCAGCGCCGCAGCGCCCAGAAATACGACACTGGGCAGCACGGCACTGAACAGCGGCTGCCAGTTCTGCAGCAGCCCAAGGTGCGTGAACAGGCTATTCAGCATGTGAAAAACGATCCCGAGCATGATGCCCGAGAACACTTTCACGCCAAGGCCGCCGGCGCGAGTGTGGATATAGGCAAAAGGCAAAGCGAGCGCCATCATCACCAGCGAAGCAAACGGGTAGACAATCTTTTTCCACAAGGCAATCTCGTATCGCTCGGTCTTCTGGCGGTTTTCCGAAAGATGCCTTGAATACTGGTACAGATTCCACGCCGACATTCGCTCCGGCATGACGAACAATACCGAAAGAAGGTCCGGCGTCAGCACTGAAGTCCAATCCAATTCCGCCACGCGCTGCACGCTGCTTCCCGAGGACGAGAATCGAGTCTGCACTACGTCGTGGAGACGCCAGGTGTTTTTGCCAGCGTAATGCGCGCGCTGCGCGAAACTGATCAGGCTGAGCCGGTACTGGTCGTCGAACTCGTATACTCTGACGTCAGCGAGGTTGGCGTCGGGCTGAACCTCGCGAACATTGACGAAGCGTCTATCATCCTTCACCCAGAGTCCCGTGTGGAATTCCTGAGCCACAATAGAACTGGTCGTGGCGAGCTTTAGCTGTCGTGCGGCACGCGCGGCGACCGGGGTAATCAGCTCGCCGAAGACAATGGTACCGACGACAAAAACGATTCCGATGCGAAATAGCGTCGCCGCCGCGCGCCAGGGAGCGAGGCCCGATCCGCGCATCACCGTGTATTCGGAGTTGGCGGCGAGGTGCGAAAGAGCATAAAGAGTGCCGATCAGCACCGCGATCGGAAACAGTTCGTAGACGTGACTTGGTACCATTAGAGCGACGAACGCCAGTACGTGCTGGACCCGGTATTCCCCCCTGCCTACATCGCCGAGTTCATTGATCAGATCGAAGAAGGCAAACAAGCCGAGGAACGCGAGGAACACGAACAGCGTCGCGCCGTATATTTCCCTGGAGAGATAGCCCCGAAGAGTATCCAAATCAGCGCCTTCCCAGCAGCGATCCCACCCGAAGCCGCCGGTAGAATAGAAGCACCAGCACGGCCAGCATTCCCGCGTGAACCGCCCACCATCCTGTCTGGAACGCCACCCTCCCCTGTGACACCCAGGCCTGAACGATGCTGAGCAAGTTGCTGTAGACCATGAAAGTGAGGATTGCAAAGAGGAGATTTATCGAACGGCTCGCCCTGGGGTTCACGAAGGACAAAGGAATAGCAAGCATGGCAAGAATCAGCGCAGAGATTGGAAGGCTGACGCGCCACAGCAGTTCGGCAAGATTGATGTTGTTGCGCTCCTGAAGCAGATCCAGGGTCGACTTCGCCTTGGCGGAGATTTGCTCACCCTGCGCTTCCCGGGTCTCGATCCTCAGCGCATAGCGCTCGAAATCCATTACCCTGAAATCCAAATTGCCGGGAATTCCGTCGTATCGCCGGCCGTCTTGCAGGACCACGAAGCGGTCGCCGTTCGCGGCCGTTTCCCGGTAGCCGCGCTTGCTCACCATGACTCCGAGCCTGCCCTGATGCATCTGCGAAATGAACACGTTTTGCACCTTGGTTTGTTCGCCGGCGATTTCCTCCACGAAAAATACCCGGTCGGCATTCACCGCCTCCCGGAAAACACCGGGGGCGACTCGCGACGCCTCGTCGCGCATGTCCATCTGCCGGCGATACTCTTCGCTCTTTCCCACCGCCCAGGGAGACAGCAGCAGCGAGAGCGCCCCGATGAGGGCGACGATCGGCGCAGAAAATATCAATACCGGACGCACCCACGCGATGAGCGACATTCCAGAGCTGAACCAGATAATCATCTCGGAATCGCGGTAGCTGCGCGACAACGTCATGAGCACCGTGACAAAAAGCGTAAGGGACAGAAGCACCGGCAGATAGTTGAGCGCGGCGAATCCAAGCAGCGCGAGAACGCCTTCGGAGAGCAGCTTTCCGCCTGCCGCCTGCCCGAGCAGGCGAATCAACTGCGTCGTCAGCGTGATCGCAAACAGCGTTGCGAACACGGCGAGCGCAAGATTGCCGAATTCACGCAGCAGGGCGCGATGAAAGATCACTTTGCGGCATGTTGGATATTGGAGGCTGTCGGACCGGGTGCCAATTCACGCGGCGCTTGCTTTGACTTCGGCGGAACAAACCGGGGATAATCCGCACAAGATCCCCGAATCGGGACTAGTGTGGAATTTAGCACAAAAACCATCGCGCCGGAAAAACAGCCGTGCGGCTGCGTAGCAGTCGGCGTCTTCGAGTCGCGCAAGCTGTCCGACGCGGCGGTCGCGCTGGACAAGGCGGCACGCGGCCGAATTCGTGAATTGCTGAGCTCCGGCGACATGGATGGCAAGGCCGGCAGCACGCGTCTGCTCTATCGCATGCCCGGCATCGCGGCCGGGCGTGTGCTGCTGGTGGGGCTGGGTCTGGAAAAGGAATCCAGTGAGAAGCAGTATCGGGAGTGCGTGCGCGCCGCGCTGGCCGCCATCCACGATACGGGAGCGCGAGATGCCTCCGTGTATTTGACCGAGCTCCCTGTTCCCGGGCGCGACGCTGCGTGGAAAGCGCTGCAGCTGGTGCTTGCGGCTGCCGATGTCGCCTACCGCTTTGACCGGATGAAGAGCAAGAAGGGCAAGCCTCGGCCGCTTGTCCACGTTGTTCTCGCGGTCGCTTCCAGGCGCGACGCGGCTGCCACCGAGCGCGGCATGCGCGAAGGCCGCGCAATAGCCGCCGGCATGACCGTGGCGCGCGACCTGGGCAACCTGCCCGCCAACGTCTGCACGCCGACTTATCTCGCGGACGCGGCAGTGAAGCTCGGGCGCGAGTTCAAGTTCGCCGTCGAAGTTCTCGATCAAAAGGACATGGAAAAGCTTGAGATGGGATCGCTGCTTTCGGTATCGAAAGGCTCACGTCAGCCGCCGAAATTCGTCGTCATGCGTTACTTGGGGGCGGGCCGCAAGGAACCGCCGGTAGTACTGGTCGGAAAGGGAATCACCTTCGATACAGGCGGGATTTCCATCAAGCCGGCCGCCGAGATGGACGAGATGAAATTTGACATGTGCGGCGCCGCGAGCGTGCTCGGCACGCTGCGGGCGGTGGCCGAACTCCAGCTGAAGCTGAACGTGATCGGACTTGTTCCCACCTGCGAGAACATGCCGGGGGGCACAGCCAGCAAGCCAGGCGATATTGTCACCAGCATGTCGGGGCAAACTATCGAAATTCTGAATACCGATGCCGAAGGGCGCCTGATTTTGGCCGACGCACTTACCTACGCTGAGCGTTTCGAGCCCCAGGCCGTCATCGACATTGCCACGCTCACAGGCGCCTGCGTGATTGCGCTCGGGCACGTCTGCTCGGGTCTGTTTTCCAACAAGGACGGACTGGCGCTGGAGCTGCAGGCAGCTGGGAGAGCCTCGTGGGACCGCATCTGGCAGCTTCCGCTTTGGGACGATTACCAGGAACAGCTGAAGAGCAATTTCGCCGATTTTGCCAATATCGGCGGCCGGGCCGCCGGCAGCGTCACGGCAGCCTGCTTTCTGTCGCGCTTTACCGGGAAATACGACTGGGCGCACCTGGATATCGCGGGAACCGCATGGAAGTCGGGCAAGGACAAGGGAGCCACCGGCCGCCCCGTCCCCCTCTTGACGACGTTTCTGGTTGGGCGGGCAGCCCGGACCCGGATCCGGCCATGACCCGCATTGATTTTTACTCCAGCTCCGAGCCCAAGCTGCAGGTCGCCTGCCGGCTCACAGCAAAGGCAGTGCAGCGGCAGATGCGCGTGGTCATTTTTGCACCCGACGAAAATACTGCGCGAGGCATCGACAAGCTTCTCTGGACTTTCCAGGCTACGGGGTTCATTCCTCACTGCATGGCATCTGATTCGCTGGCCTCGGAGACCCCGGTCTTGATTGCGCGCGAGGACGGCGAAATGCCCCACCACAAGGTCATGCTCAACCTGCACGGCGAGTCCCCGCATTCCTTCAGCCGCTTCGAGCGTCTGATCGAGCTCGTTAGCAGCGATGACAATGACCGCCAGCTCGCCCGGAGCCGTTACCGCTTTTACCGGGACCGCGGCTACGAAATCAACCACCACGAACTCGCCAAAGAAGTCGAATGAGCGATTCGGACGATCTCCTGGGAAAGACCGATGCGTTCCTGAAACGCTATCGTCCGTCCGCTGCGCCGGCGCCCGACAATATCCCGGTACTCACCGAAGTCGTCTCCGTCGCCCCGGTGCAGTCCGGGTCGGATGGCTCCGCTGAGAAACCTCCTGATAGCCAGCTCACGAAAACCGAGTTGCGGGAATTCGAGCAAAAGCTCATTCGTGTTTTCAAGGCGATCGATCCTTACGTCGCTGAAGTTCTCGGCGAGCCCATGCGGGTGCGGATGGAAGAACACTTGCGGGGGATGCTCGCCGCCCTGACTGCCGAGGCCAAGGCGGACATCGATAACATGATTCGGGAAGCCGTGGCCAGGGCAATTCAGGAGGAAATCGCGCGGTTGCGCAAGACGTCTCAGCAAGATCGGGCCTGAAGGTCCGCATCGACTTGGGCCAGTCCGGCGCGGGCGTCACCCCGGCGCGTCCTAATTCCGCTCCAAGCGTCCCGCCTGCAAGAGACGGGCGCGTTATAATTTCCGTGAGCGCGTCGAAGCCGGGCTCCCGCGGGGGGCGCCGCTCGGCGCGCTTTCTTTTGTGACGGAAAATGGAGATCGCGAAGAGCTTTGAACCGCATGAGGTGGAGAGGCGCTGGTATTCTCTCTGGGAGTCGCGCGGCTACTTCGCGCATTCGGGGGATGCGACGAGACCGGCCTATTGCATCCAGTTGCCGCCGCCGAACGTCACGGGCACGCTCCACATGGGTCACGCATTCCAGCAAACGCTGATGGACGCGTTGATTCGGTACCACCGCATGCGCGGCTTCAACGTCAATTGGGTGGTCGGCACCGACCATGCAGGCATTGCAACCCAGATCGTGGTTGAGCGCCAGCTCGAAGCAGAGGGCAAAACCCGTCAAGACCTTGGGCGGGAAGACTTCGTCAAGCGCGTGTGGAAATGGAAACAGGAATCGGGTTCGACTATCACGCGCCAGATGCGCCGCCTCGGCGCTTCCGGCAACTGGGGTTATGCCGACACCGAGGGAAAGAAAGCTGGCTACTTCACCATGGACGAGCGCATGTCGCGCGCCGTGATCGAAGTGTTCGTGCGGCTCCACGAGCAGGGCCTCGTCTACCGCGGAAAGCGCCTGGTGAATTG
>JBGPLD010000001.1:0-30563 GCA_041486325.1 Gammaproteobacteria bacterium | reverse complement strand
GTGCTGCACGCGGTCGCCAAGGGGCTTTCCGGAACCGCGGCCGAGACTCCCGCAGCGCTCGCCTCTCCGGTTGCCCTGGCGTCGCACGCGACGCAGCCGCGCTTTGTCCAGACCGCGCTCGGCCTGGCGCAGCCAAGTGCCAGCTATACCGCAATGTTCGCCCCGGCTCGCGCGACCCGGCCGGACGACGCGCCGGTGTCCGGCGCCCAGGGATTGCCTCCTCTGGGCTATGCGTTGGCGCAATTGCACGGGATCTACGTTCTTGCGCAGAACGAGCAAGGGCTCGTTCTGGTCGACATGCACGCGGCGCACGAGCGCATTCTCTACGAGAAGCTGAAGACTGCGATCGATTCGCGCGCCATGAACACACAAAAGTTGCTCATCCCTGCGACGTTCATTGCCGACCGTCTCGACATGGCCACCGCCGAAGAACACGGCTCCACGCTCAAATTGCTCGGCTTCGACGTCGCGCCTATCTCCCACGCCGCGCTTGCCGTGCGCGCGATGCCCGCGATGCTGGCCGCAGCCGACGCCGCGGAGCTTGCGCGCGCGGTTTTGAAAGACATCCGCGAATACGGCGCCAGCCGCGTACTCACGGAACGCCAGAACGAGCTACTCGCCACCCTCTCCTGCCACGGTGCGGTGCGCGCCCATCGTGCCCTGACCGTGCCGGAAATGAACGCGCTGCTGCGCGAAATGGAGGAAACCGAGCGCTCGGGGCAGTGCAATCACGGCCGGCCGACGTGGTACCAGATGAGTCTTCCGGATCTGGACAAGCTTTTTCTGCGCGGCCGCTAGCTCCATGTCACGCGGGGCGCTTCCTCCGGCCGTCCTGCTCATGGGTCCGACCGCAAGCGGCAAGACCGCGCTTGCGATGGCGTTCGCGCGCCGATTTCCGATCGAAATCATCAGCGTCGACTCGGCGCAGGTCTATAGGGACCTGGACGCTGGCACGGCCAAACCGACGGCGGCAGAGCTTGCCGAGGTCCCCCATCACCTGATCGACATCATTGAGCCCACTCAAGCCTACTCGGCGGCCCGGTTTCGCACCGACGCCATCGGACTGATACGGGAGATTTCCGCGCGCGGCCGCATCCCGCTCCTGGTCGGCGGCACGATGCTCTACTTCAAGGCCCTCCGCGACGGGCTTTCCGAATTGCCGCAGTCCGACGCCGCTGTGCGCGCGGAGATCGACGCCGAGGCAGCGCAGCGCGGCTGGCCGGCTTTGCACGCGGAACTCGCCAGCGTCGACTCCGCGACTGCCGCGAGGCTCAAGCCGAACGATACGCAGCGCATTCAGCGCGCGCTGGAAATTTACCGGCTTACCGGACAACCCATGTCGAAGTTGCTCGGGCGGCGCAAGCGGACGGGGCTCCCCTTCCGTTTGGTTCAGCTCGCGCTCGTGCCGTCCGACCGCGGCGCGTTGCACCGGCGCATCGAGGCGCGCTTCGATGCGATGCTAAGGCTGGGCCTAGTGGATGAAGTTCGCTCACTAAAGGATCGTTACGCACTGCATCCTGGATTGCCTTCGATGCGCTGCGTCGGTTATCGTCAGGCTTGGCAGTTTCTCGATGGCAGTATTGGCGCCGGCGAGCTGCGCGACCGCGGATTTTTCGCCACGCGCCAGCTGGCGAAGCGTCAGCTTACCTGGCTGCGCTCGATGCCCGGCGTCGAGACCTTTGATTGCTTCAAACCCGGGATGGAAACCGTGACAAGCGAAAGAATCGAAGCCGCATTCGGCAGCTGAATGAAAAAAGGGCAGCTGTCGCGGCCGCCCTTCATCGCAAACGCCCGCAATCAGACCATCAACGGCACGATCAGCAGCGCGACGATGTTGATGATCTTGATGAGCGGGTTGACCGCCGGGCCGGCCGTGTCCTTATAAGGATCGCCCACCGTGTCGCCGGTGACCGCGGCCTTGTGCGCGTCGGAACCCTTGCCGCCGTGATGGCCATCCTCGATGTATTTCTTGGCGTTGTCCCAGGCGCCGCCGCCAGTCGTCATCGAGATCGCAACAAACAGCCCGGTGACGATCGAGCCCATGAGCACGCCGCCGAGCGCCTGCGGCCCAAGGGTCAGTCCCACCACGATCGGCACCAGGACAGGAAGCAGCGACGGCACGATCATTTCCTTGATTGCTGCGCGCGTGAGCAAGTCCACTGCGACGCCGTATTCGGGCTTCGCGGTACCCTCCATGATTCCCCGGATCTCCTTGAACTGCCGGCGCACTTCGATCACCACCGCGCCGGCGGCGCGACCCACCGCTTCCATCGCCATCGCGCCAAACAAATAAGGCACCAGACCGCCGATAAAGAGGCCGATGATCACCTTGTAGTTCGAGAGATCGAAAGACAGCGTCTTCCCGGCATGCTCGAGCGCGTGCGTGTAGTCGGCAAAGAGCACCAGGGCCGCGAGGCCCGCCGAGCCGATGGCGTAGCCTTTCGTGACTGCCTTGGTGGTGTTGCCGACCGCATCGAGCGGATCGGTGATGGCGCGCACCGAGTCCGGCAGTTTCGCCATCTCGGCAATGCCACCGGCGTTGTCGGTGATCGGGCCATAGGCGTCCAGCGCGACGATTATCCCGGTCATCGACAGCATTGAAGTCGCGGCGATGGCAATGCCGTAGAGCCCCGCGAGATTGTAGGCAACGAGGATTGCGGCGCACACAGCGAGTACCGGCCAGGCCGTCGCCCGCATCGAAACGCCCAAGCCCGCAATGATGTTGGTCGCGTGGCCTGTGGTGGAAGCCTGCGCTACGTGGCGCACCGGCGAATATTCGGTCGCTGTGTAGTACTCGGTGATGATCACCATGAGCGCGGTCAGCACCAGACCGACCAGCGCCGCACCCCACAGGTGCCAGATCGTAATCATCTGTTGAGAGCCGAGAATCTCGAACGGGACCTCCTTCACCACGTTGCCCATGATCCAGTACGTCACGGGGACAAAGGCGATCGCGGCGAGCACGCCGGCGACGATGAGTCCGCGGTAGAGCGCGCTCATGATCTTCTTGCCCGGCTGCGCCTTGACGAACATGCAGCCGATAATGGAAGCGATGATTGATACGCCACCCAATGCGAGCGGATAGATGAGCGCGGCGTCCGTGGTGGTCTTGACCACCAAGGCGCCTAGAAGCATTGTCGCGATGAGAGTTACGGCAAAGGTTTCGAAGAGGTCCGCCGCCATGCCGGCGCAGTCCCCCACGTTGTCGCCGACGTTGTCGGCGATCACGGCCGGATTGCGCGGGTCGTCCTCGGGAATTCCCGCTTCCACCTTGCCGACGAGGTCGGCGCCGACGTCGGCCCCCTTTGTGAAGATGCCGCCGCCGAGCCGAGCGAAGATCGAAATGAGCGACCCGCCGAATCCGAGACCTACAAGCGGCTTGATGATGTCACTATATGCGGCGCCGGGTGCCGCTGAATTGGCCATGATTGCGTAATAGCCCGCGACACCGAGCAAGCCGAGGCCCACGACGAGGAGGCCCGTGATCGCACCGCCGCGGAAGGCAAGCGTCAGCGCTTCATTCAGCCCGACCCGGGCAGCCTCCGCGGTACGCACGTTGGCGCGAACCGAGATATTCATTCCGATATAACCGGTCGTCCCCGACAGGATCGCACCGACCGCGAATCCCCAAGCGGTCGCCCATCCGAGCCCCGGAACGAGGCCGATCACCAGGAATAGGATCACGCCGACGACGCCGATGGTGGTGTACTGGCGGTTCAGGTAGGCCATGGCACCGGTCTGAATGGCCTGCGCGATCTCGCGCATGCGGTCGTTGCCGGCAGGCTGCTGCAGGATCCAGGATATTTGCCAAGCCCCGTAGGCAAGCGCCGTCGCGCCGCAGATGATGGCTAACCAGAGACCTCCGCTCATTAATCTCTCCCCTGAATGAGGCCCTTGTCCCGGGCCTGAATGGATGAAAGGCGCGGAATTATAGCAGCAGCGATTGCGAACGAGCTCAGATCCGGTATGCGGGAAGCTTCTTGGGAACGGGCGCGTTCTTCAGCTTCACGTAATCGGGCAGCCCGTTCCTGAACGGCGGCGGCGCTTCGCCTTGGATCAGCGGGGAGAGATACACGCGGCACTTCGGAGTGATGTGGAATCCGTCCGCGGTGATATAGTCGCGCGGCATTATCTTTTCCTTGTTTGCGACGTCGGCAAGATTGGCGACGCCTATGCGCCAGCGGTAGGGTTTGTTCGACAAGCGCTCGATCACCGGCATCACTGCGTTCCTGCCCGCGATCGCAAGCTTGACTGCGGCGACGCCGAGTTTGTAGGACTGGTCCACGTCCACTTTCGATGCGATGTGCCGCGCCGCGCGCTGCAGATAATCGGCTAGCGCCCAGTGGTACTTGTAGCCGAGTCGGTCCCGGACGAGCCTGGCAACAATCTCTCCCGCGCCGCCGAGCTGCGAATGGCCAAAGGCGTCCTTAAGCCCGGTCTCGGACAGGAACTTTCCTTCTTGGTTGCGCAGACCCTCCGACACGCCGATCGCACAGTACCCGTCGCGTTCCACGACTTCCTTGACCCGCTCAAGAAACTTCTCCTCGTCGAACTGGATTTCCGGAAAAAGAAGTATTTGCGGCGCGTCGCCTTCCCGGTCGGCGGCGAGACCGCAGGCGGCGGTGATCCATCCGGCGTGCCGACCCATGACCTCCATGACAAAAACTTTCGTCGAGGTCTTCGCCATCGAGGCGACATCGAATCCCGCCTCGCGGATCGAGGTCGCGACGTATTTCGCCACCGAGCCGAAGCCTGGGCAGTTGTCGGTGATCGCAAGGTCGTTGTCGACCGTCTTGGGAATCCCCACGCAGATGAGCGGATAGCCAAGTTTTACTCCGACTTGCGATATCTTCCAGGCAGTGTCGGCGGAGTCGTTACCGCCGTTGTAGAAGAAATAGCCGATATCGTGGGCGCGGAATACTTCGATCATGCGCTCGTATTGGGCGCGGTGATCCTCGATGCCCTTCAGCTTGTAGCGGCAGGAGCCGAATGCACCCCCGGGCGTGGTCTTCAACCTCGCGATGGAGTTCGCCTGTTCTTTGCTTGTGTCGATCAAGTCCTCCGTGAGGGCACCTATGATGCCGTCGCGTCCGGCGTAGACCTTGCCGATACGGTTCTTGTGCTTACGCGCGGTTTCGATCACGCCCGCGGCGCTGGCGTTGATGACGGCGGTGACGCCGCCTGATTGAGCGTAGAAAGCGTTCATCTGTTTCACGGTATTGCGCAGACTACTTCATCGCGGCGAAAGCGCGGGCGCGGATTTCCTCGACCGAGCCGATGCCTGAGATATTGCGATACCTGGGCGCACGGGCGTCGCCTTGCTCCGCCCAATTCGAATAATAGTCCACGAGCGGCCGGGTCTGCTGCCGATAGACCTCCAGGCGCTTTCTGACCGTTTCTTCCCTGTCGTCGTCGCGCTGGACCAGGGGCTCGCCGGTGATGTCGTCCTTGCCGGAAACCTTGGGCGGATTGAACTTGATGTGATAGTTGCGTCCCGATGCCGGATGCACGCGGCGCCCGCTCAGGCGTTGGATGATCTCGCCGTGGTCAACGTCGATCTCCAGGACGAAATCGAGATCGACGCCCGAGTTGCGCATCGCCTCCGCCTGGGGAATGGTGCGCGGAAAACCGTCGAACAGGTAGCCTTTCTTGCAATCCAGGTGCTTCAGCCGTTCCTTCACCAGCCCGATAATGATGTCATCGGAAACAAGCTGCCCCGCGTCCATGACCTTCTTTGCGGCAAGACCGAGCGGGGTGCCCGCTTTCACCGCAGCGCGCAGCATGTCACCGGTGGAAATCTGCGGAATGCCGAAGTGTTCCCGGATGAAATTTGCCTGCGTGCCCTTACCAGCGCCCGGTGGGCCGAGAAGGATCAGTCTCATTATTATCCTCGGCAATTACGGCGGAGCGCCTCCCCCGGCGCCCCGGAACCAACCTTACCGTTTATGGCTGGCCGGGTCAAACAGCACGCGCACGCGCTCCAGGTCCTCCGGCGTGTCCACCCCTGGAAGCGGCGCGTCCTGCCGCACTGCAACGGCGATTGCATATCCGTGCCAGAGCGCGCGCAACTGCTCGAGCGCCTCGCATTCCTCGAGAGGAGAACGGGCGAGACTGGGGTAGGCGCGCAGAAATTCGGCGCGATAGGCATAGATGCCGATGTGCCGATAGCACGGAAGCCCCGCCGGCAGCGTCGAAGTGGAGCCGGCGAACGCATCTCTCGCCCAAGGAATGGGCGCGCGGCTGAAATAGCGCGCAAGCCCGGCATGATCGAGCACCACTTTGACCACGTTGGGATTGAACAGCTCGGCGGCGTCACGGATCGGATGGCAGGCAGTCGCGATCGCCGCGTCGGAAGCATCGGCGAGCAATGCGGCGACTGCGCGGATCAGCCCCGGCTCGATCATCGGCTCGTCGCCTTGGACGTTTACCACCACGGCCTCGGGCGCCAGATCAAGGCGTCCCACGACCTCCGCGACGCGATCGGTCCCCGTTGGATGATTTGCCCGCGTCATGGCCGCCTGAAACCCGTGATTCTCTACGGCGCGGGCAATTTCGTCGTGGTCGGTCGCGATATAGATCTGCCGCGCCCCGCTCTCGCGCGCCCGCTCGGCCACGCGCACCACCATGGGCTTGCCGCCCAGGTCGGCAAGCGCCTTTCCGGGGAGACGAGTGGAGGCGAACCGTGCCGGAATGACGACCGTGAAGCTCACGCGCGACGGTTCCCGAGAGACCGCTCGGCCTACTCGACTTCCTCGGCCGGCTCGAGTTTGCGTGCCTCATCCTCCAGCATGACCGGGATGTCGTCCCGGATAGGAAACCCCAGCCGATCGGCCTTGCAGATCAGCTCAGACTGGGTCTTGCGGTAGACGAGCGGCCCCTTGCAGATCGGGCACACGAGGATATCAAGCAGGCGCGCGTCCATGTATGCGTCTAAGAATAAGGTCGGCCAGGGCAGGATCGGGCTCGGCGTCGACCCGCAGGGCGATCAGGTCGCGCCGCCCGAATTGCCGGCATTTTACCGCATCCTTCTCGGTCATCAGCACAAAGTCGCAGTCGGCGAACTCGAGATCCTCAAACCGGAACGGGTAGTGATCGGGAAACGCATGTGGTGAAAATATCAGCCCCATGCGCATCAGCTCCGCAAAAAACCGTTCCGGATTGCCGATTCCGGCCACGGCGTGAAGCCTTCGTCCCGAGAGCTCGGAGGGAGCCACCTGCTTCCCCGGATCGTCCACGCGGCAAAACCCCGCCGGCCTGAGACTCATCCGGAACGCGCCGGGCCTGGTCTCGCCGCCGTTAATCACGATTGCATCCACGCGCCGGCTCGCCGGCTCGCGCAAAGGCCCGGCCGGCAGCAACAAGCCATTGCCGAAGCCGCGCTCGTCCTCCACGGCGATTTCGAAGCTGCGCTGCAGCCGATAATGCTGCAGGCCGTCATCGCACAGGATCAAGTCGCATTCGAGGTGTGCGGCAAGCATTGCCCTCGCGGACGCGGCGCGGTCGGCTCCGATCCAGACGGGACAGTCCGCGCGCTCGCAGAGCAACAGCGCCTCGTCGCCCACTTGCCCGACGTCATCGCCCCGTGTTACTGCGCGCGGTCCGGCGTGGGTTCCGCCGTAACCGCGGCAGACGATACCTGGGCTCCACCCTTGGCCGCGCAACTTCTCTGCAAGCCACAGGACCAGAGGCGTCTTTCCGGTGCCGCCCAGAGTCAGATTGCCGACGACTATCACCGGGACCGGCAGGCTCACCGAGCGCAGAATCCCGGTACGGTAGAGCCAGCGGCGTAGCGAAACCAGGAGGCGGAATATCAGGCTGACCGGATACAGCAGGATGGAAACCGGGCTCAGCCGGTACCAGTGGCGCGCGGCGAAATTCATGGGCGGCAGGTGTTCCGGGCTGCGCCTACACGGGCCGCGCCGTGCGCTATTTCGTTGCCTGCTCCACCGCGAACGCAACCTGGCCGTAGCCGGCCCTGCGCGCCGCGTCCATGACTCGGATGACCGACTGATGGGTGGCGTTATTGTCGGCGTTGATGACGACAATCGCGTCCTTCATGCCGGCCCCGGCGCGGCGGAGCTCCTCGGCCAAGTTCGCCACGTCGCGGAACTGAATCGGCTTGCGCTGCAGCATGTATTGGCCGCCGGCGCTGATCACAATACTGATTTCATTGGCGCGATCAAGCTGCTTTTCAGCTTCGGCGCTCGGCAAATTGATTTGCAATTCGGCAAACTTGGAGTAGGTCGTGGTAAGCATCAGGAAGATGATGATCACCAGGAGCACATCGATCATCGGAATCAGATTGATCTCCGGGTCTTCCTTCGGAGTGCGCGCGAACTTCATGCCTGCGTTCGCGCTGGTTGCTGAAAGTCGAAGCGCTGACCGTGAACGACGTCAACCAGCTTCGCGGCCTGCTGCTCCATCTCGATCACAAACCCCTCGACTTTTCCGCGAAAATAGCGGAAGAATATCGTTGCTGGAATCGCGATCACCAAGCCGAACCCGGTGTTGTACAGCGCTACCGAAATGCCGTGCGCGAGCTGCAGGGGATTGGCTCCGGAGGGCGACTGCGAGCCGAAAATCTCGATCATGCCGACCACGGTGCCGAAAAGGCCCATCAGCGGGCTGATCATGGCAATGGTGCCCAGCGTCGTCAGAAAACGCTCGAGTTCGTGTGTGACCGCGCTCCCGGCTTCCTCGATAGCGTCCTTCATCACTTCACGCGAGCTCTCGGAATTGCGCAATCCGGCAGCCAGTACCTGGCCAAGGGGCGAATCCTGTGCCAGCCTTGCCAGTGTCTCGTCGTTCATGCCCTGCTTGTGGTAGACGGCTACGACCTTTTCGATCAGGCCTTTCGGTACGATCCGCTCTTTGCGAAGAATAATGAACCGCTCGATGATCAGCGCCACGGCGGTGATGGACACGGCAAGCAGGAAATAAATGGGCCAGCCCGCAGACTGAATGATGGCAAACAATGATGCTCTCCAGTCGAACAAAAAACGCGCACACTCTAGCCTGCGACGGGGGTTTCGGCAAGGTGAAGATTTTAAAGAAATTGTCCGGATCAGTTGCAAATCGCTTGAAAATTTGCGGATTTGAGATCCAGCGCAGGAAGCACGCAAATTAGTCCGTAACCTTATCCACAAATACTGTGGATAAGGTTGTGCATACTTGAAAAAAAGAAAGCGTAAGTGAATCGCGCGAAAGGATTTTTTACTAACTGACCAAAAGTTGATCTGCTGATTTTGTTATTCTCTCTCAACAGCTTATGTGTAATCCTTCGGCCGTCACCTCAACCGCTCATAGTGCGCCACCGGCCGGAATCGCACTGTGGATAGGTTAGACTCGCAACATGCCACAAGAACAAGAACTGGCGCGGGTTCCCGGGCCCCTTCCCTCTGAAATTCTTACAGTTTCGGCGCTGACCCGGGGTATTCGCGACCTGCTCGAGCACCGATATCCGCTGCTCTGGGTCTGCGGCGAGATCTCCAATCTCACTCTTGCCAAGTCCGGGCACGCTTATTTCGTCTTGAAGGACCCGCAGGCGCAGGTGCGCTGCGTCATGTTCCGCCACCGGCACCAATATCTGGACTGGGTACCGCGCGACGGCATGAATGTGGAGGCGAGGGCGCTCGTGACACTCTACGAGCCGCGCGGCGACCTCCAGCTCAATGTCGAAACCATGCGGCGCGCCGGCCTCGGCGCGTTGTTCGAGGCTTTTCTCAGGTTGCGCGAAAAGCTCGATAAAGAAGGACTGTTCGACGCCGCAAAAAAACGCGCCCTGCCCGCATTCCCCCGCGTGATCGGGGTAATCACGTCCCTACAGGCTGCGGCGCTGCGCGATGTGCTCACCACTCTACACCGCCGCAATCCTTCGATTGCCGTGATCGTCTACCCGGTGCCGGTCCAGGGCGAAGGTGCGGCCGATAAAATCACCGCCGCGCTCGAGCTTGCCGGGAGGCGCGGCGATTGCGACGTGCTGCTGATGGTGCGCGGCGGCGGCAGCATTGAGGATCTTTGGGCCTTCAACGAGGAAAGCATTGCGCGCGCCTTGCGCGCCTGCCCGATTCCGGTGGTGACCGGTATCGGTCACGAAACGGATTTCACTATCGCCGACTTTGCCGCCGACCGGCGCGCGCCCACGCCGACTGCCGCGGCCGAGCTGGTCAGCCCCGAGCGCGCCGCGCTGCTCGCGGCCATCGGCGAGCTGGCGATGCGTCTCGCCCTGTGCGTCAAACGCGAACTCGAAGGCCGCATGCAACTCGTCGATCACCTCGGCCGGCGCCTTGTGCACCCGGGGGAAAGACTGCAGGCCCAGGCCGAGCTGCTCGGCCAGCTGCGGCTTCGGCTCGCACAAATCGCGACTCGCGGCCTTTCGGAGCGGTACTGGAAGCTCGGCGAGTTGGTACAGCGCAGCCGCGCGCGGATACCCAACATTGGCGACCTGTCGGAAAGGTCGACGCAATTGCTCGCGCGCCTGCGCACAGCTGCAAGCGCGGGAATCGAACGCGCCACCGCCCACTACGCGCGCCTTGGCGAGAGCCTCTCACATCTCGATCCCGCCGCGGTCCTCGATCGCGGCTACAGCGTGGTCCGGGACGCCTCGGGCCGGATCGTGCGGCGCGGGGCGAGCCTGATCGCCGGCGAAACCGTCGATATCACTTTCGCGCAGGGCGGCGCCACCGCTCGCGTCGAACGGTCGCGCTAGCAGTCACCATGAGCTTTGGATTGAAAATGCATCGCCACGGAATCGGAAAACTTCTCGCCCCGATCAGGCAGTTTCAATCGCGAACAGCCGACGGGAAAGAAAGGCTGTGGAAGGTCTGGTGGCTTGCCGGCATCCCGGTCGGCTGGCTGACCAGCGCATTGGTGTTGTTTTCGGAAGGCGCGCGTTCTGCGGGCCACGGCGGCTGGGGCGACGCGCTGGATGTTGCGAGGTTCCTGACCTATCTCGCTTGGTTCCGGCTCGCCTGGCGCTGCTCCCGCAACGTGGGGCACCCGGCATGGACTTCGATGGCGAGAGGCGCGCTAGTGCTCGGGCTGGTGTTGTCGGGAATGGTTTAAGCCTTTGCCTTCGCCGCAGGCTGGACTTTTCGTGCATGTGGACAATAGGACCCGGCGGAGCGCCTGCAAGCCCCATCGCGGCGCAAAGGTTTGAATGTCTGTGCTTGCAATCGGACTCGCTTTGGACAGAGAATGACGCGGGCCGCCGGGTGGCGGGCCGCGATCAACGGGAGACCTACCATGAGCAATCCGCTTGATTCACTGTGGGGGACGATCATTGCAGGCCTGATCCTCACCCTGATTCTGCACAATATCGTCTCGTACGCCCTGGGAGGCTGACCATGGAATGGTTACCTGCGATCTCGCGCTGGGTCCACCTGATGGCCGGTGTCATGTGGATCGGACTGCTGTACTACTTCAACTTCGTGAATGTCGCTGCGGCAAAGGCCGCGTCAGCCGACGGCACCTCGGCCGGCATCTCCAAGCACGTCATGCCGCGCGCACTGCTGTACTTCCGCTGGGCCGCGGTGGTAACCTGGCTCGCCGGCGCCTCGCTGCTGGGCTCCGGTTTTCTCGCGACTTTCCTGCTGCAGAAATCGCATCTGGCGATAGGCATCGGCGCCTGGCTCGGCACCATCATGCTTATCAACGTTTGGGGGCTGATCTGGCCCAACCAGAAGAAGATCCTGGGCATGGTATCGGCGACCGACGAGGAAAAGAACAAGGCGCGCCGCGTCGCTTTCCTTGCGTCGCGCACCAACACCGCGTTGTCCATTCCCATGCTGTATTTCATGGCGGCCGGCGCCCATAGCGCGCTGTTCTTCGGATAGCTGGCAGCGCGGGAGAGGCCTTCTCTTCTGCGCGCTTCGCAATCAGGCAGCGGATGGCCCTGCGGCCATCCGCTGCTTTTCCGCCGCCCGCTAGCGCGCCGCCGGCGTCTTATCCAGGCCCGCGATGCTTGCGCCGGCCGCGATGCCCTTTTTCGCGAACCAGCCGCGCTCCATTTCCAGTGCGTACTTGGCCCGGTCCGCAGCGCAATGAGAAGTCTCCGTCCGGGGCTGCATGTCTGAAATGCTGACGATTTTCCCCTTCTCGTCGATGAAAGCAACCGAGAGCGGGATAAGGGTATTCCTCATCCACATGCAGTGGACTTCGGATTGCGGAAACACGAACAGCATGCCCTCGCTGGGGCCAAGCGACCGGCGGAACATGAGTCCTTGGGCCCGGGACTCGGACGTGAATGCCACTTCGGCGCGAATCAGGTGGATGCCGGCCGAAAGTGTCGTCACCGGCGTCTGTGCGCAGGCGCCGCCCGACGCGAACAGGGTTGCGCCGATCAACGCGGCCGCCAAGCTTCTCACGAGGTCATTCGATCCGGAGCGAACAATAAAAAAGGCAGGGATTCAGCCCCTGCCTTGGATTCGTCAGAAGACGAATTACTTCTTCGCGTCGTCCTTCTTCGGCTCGCCCTTCTTGGCGTCCTTCTTTGCGGTCTTTTTGGCGGGCTTCTTTTCAGCCTTCTTGTCGGATTTCTTCGCGTCCTTCTTCATTTCATCTTTCTTGTCCATGGGCTGGGCGCCGACGTGGGACGCGGCAAATACCGCACCGCTGGATACGACAAACGCCGCGGCGACCAGGATGGAGATCAGCTTCCTCATGTTTCCCTCTCTGCGTGGTTAAGAATCAGGTTGCGACCGGTCCTTTGGTTCGGAACCAGTCCCTCCCAGTAACGCCCTTCCCACCCTGCGGTTGACAAGCGAGCCGGCACTGCAATGTGAATATCTAGCCGGACGAAAGTCCTGCCTGGCAAACTTCCATTGTAAAATCAATCAATTAGCTGCCTTGGCTTTCTTGACCTTTTTGGCCGGCTTGGCTTTCTTCACCTTGGCCTCAGGCTTCGGCGCGTCGGTCTTTGCCTGCGGCTTAACGCTCTCCGCCTTTGCGGGGGAGGGCGCGGCAGGGGCCGTGGCCTGCGCGGCCGCAAACCCGCTCACGCCCGCGAAGGTGGCTGCAACGAGCAGGGTAATGTTCTTCTTCATGGCTCCTTTCCTTTCGAAAAATGACACTACGAATCGTGGCCGTTCCCAGGTCACGGCACGACCGATCATCACGTTGACCGAGTCCGACGCAGAGCGAGGGTTCCGCCACGCCGGGAAATTCGGCGCACGCGGCGATTCGCTATAATAGCGGCCTTCCCGGATCAGGCTACCTGTCTTTCCCGCGCGGCCGCAACGACACTGGATGCCTGCGCCGACCGTTTCCGTTCATCCCGAAAATTGCAGGAGCATTCCGTGAGCAAAATCAAGGTCAAGAATCCCGTTGTCGAAATGGACGGCGACGAAATGACGCGCATCATATGGAAGATCATTCGCGAGAAACTGATTCTTCCCTACCTCGACGTCGACCTGAAGTACTACGATCTGGGGGTGGAGGCGCGCAACAGGACGAATGACCAGATCACCATCGACTCCGCCAATGCCACAAGGCAATACGGCGTTGCTGTGAAGTGCGCCACCATTACGCCGGACGAAGCGCGAGTGAAGGAATTCAACCTTAAGCAGATGTGGCGCAGCCCGAACGGCACGATCCGCAATATTCTCGACGGGACGATCTTTCGCGAACCGATCATCTGCAAGAACGTTCCGCGCATCGTCACGCACTGGAACAAGCCGCTGGTGATCGCACGTCACGGCTTCGGCGACCAGTACCGCGCGACCGAGATCAAATTCGACGGCCCGGGCACGATCAAGCTCAGCTTCCAGCCAGAGGGCGGGGGGCCGGCCGTGGAGCGCGAGGTGTTCAAGGCCCCGGGCGCCGGTGTGACCATGGCGATGTTCAATCTGGACGAGTCGATCATGGGCTTTGCGCGCGCCTGCTTCAACTACGCGCTGCAGCGCAACTACCCGATGTATCTCTCCACCAAGAACACCATCCTCAAGACCTACGACGGACGCTTCAAGAACCTGTTCCAGGAGATATTCGACTCGGAATTCAAGCAGAAATTCGAGGCGGTCAAGCTTACCTACGAGCACCGCCTCATCGACGACATGGTGGCCTCAAGTCTCAAGTGGAGTGGCGGCTACCTGTGGGCCTGCAAAAACTACGACGGCGACGTGCAGTCGGACACGGTCGCGCAAGGGTACGGCTCGCTCGGACTCATGACGTCCGTGCTGATGTCGCCCGACGGCAAGGCAGTCGAGGCCGAAGCCGCGCACGGCACCGTGACCCGCCACTACAGACTGCATCAGCAGGGCAAGCCGACCTCGACCAATCCGATCGCTTCGATCTTCGCCTGGACGCGCGGGCTCATCTTTCGCGGCCGCATGGACAACACGCCGGAGGTGATCGGATTTGCGGAGACCCTGGAAAAGGTCTGCGTCGATGTCGTCGAGTCCGGAAAGATGACCAAGGACCTCGCCATCCTGATCCGGCCCGATCATCCGTTCCTGACCACTGATGAATTCCTGACTGCGGTTGACGCCGAACTCAAGCGCCGCATGCACTGAGGGATCACCGCTCCCCGGCTCCGGCGGGAAAAGATGTTCCAGCGGGGGGCGCAGCAGGCTGTTACATTCCAAAAGAAATCGGCCGCGCGAGGCGGCCAAACAAAAAAAGATCATTCGCCCCCGGTTTCCCGGAGCCGAAAATCAAAGGGGGCGTATTGCGTCGGGCGGCTACGCCGCCCGAGCGAGCCGGTTGCTGCTAGCTCGGCGACTGGATGTTCGAAGCCTGCTTGCCCTTCGGGCCTTGCGTGACCTCGAACTGGACCTTTTGTCCTTCCTTGAGCGTCTTGAATCCGCTCATCTGGATCGCGGAGAAGTGCGCGAACAGATCTTCGCCACCGTCATCCGGGGTTATAAAGCCATAACCCTTGGCATCATTGAACCACTTAACCGTACCTGTTGGCATAGAGCCTTCCTGAAAAATTAAACCGGGAAACGTCCCCGAACTATGCCTGCACTTCAACGCAGCAGAGGGATTTAACGCCTGCAAACCGCATGGAGGACAAACACAGGGAAGGCTTTTACGCGCTTTGGGCGGCGGCGTCAAGTGCCCGGGGAGAACGTCAACCCCTTGTTCCGCCGAAGCGTTTAAGGTTGCGTGCGGCGACGGCAGAGACTACATTACTGAATCAAGTTCTTCTGCGGAATACGGGCATTTTCTATCGAAAGCGAGGGCATGGAGCCGAGATCTTTCGTTCGGGAAACCGGCCATACCGGTTTGACGGACACTAGCTTCTGGCATAAGTTAAATGAAATATGTCGACCCGTCTGCGAGAAGGCGTTCTGCTCGAGCCCAAGAAAGCCAAGCTCAAGCCTCCCCCTCTTTTCAAGGTCGTCCTCCTGAACGACGACTACACCCCCATGGAATTCGTGGTTGCGGTGCTGCAGAGGTTCTTCTCCATGACGCGGGAACAAGCCACCCAGGTCATGCTCAAGGTGCACCGCGAAGGAATGGGAATCTGTGGCGTGTACCCCAAGGACGTCGCCACGACCAAAGTCGAGCAGGTCGTCGCGTATGCACGCAAGTACCAGCACCCGCTACAATGCGTTATGGAGGAGACTTGAAGTTGGGCAAAAGGGATTCGCATCCCTGTAGTTACTCCAGGCGAGAGGACAGGATACGATGATTGCGCAGGAGCTTGAAGTCAGCCTTCACATGGCATTCGTGGAGGCGCGCCAGAAGCGGCACGAGTTCATCACCGTCGAGCACCTGCTGCTCGCCTTGCTGGACAATCCGACTGCCGCCGAGGTACTGCGCGCCTGCGCCGCCAACATCGATGAGCTGAGAAAGGCGCTGGGGGACTTCATCATCGCGCACACCCCCACGGTCGCCGGCACAGAGGAGATCGACACTCAGCCGACGCTCGGATTCCAGCGCGTCATCCAGCGCGCGATCCTGCACGTGCAGTCCTCGGGCAAGAAAGAGGTCACCGGGGCCAACGTGCTGGTTGCGATCTTCGGCGAAAAGGACTCGCACGCCGTGTACTTCCTGCACCAGCAGGGCGTCACGCGCCTGGACGTGGTCAATTACATTTCGCACGGCATCACCAAAACGCCGCAATCAAAGGACGCGAAAGGAGGCGAAGCCGAGCAGGAAACGGCGGGCGAGGAGCAGCAGACGGGCGGCGCGCTCGAAACCTACACGCTCAACCTCAACGCGCAAGCGCTGGTCGGCAAGATCGATCCGCTCATCGGCCGCGAGCGCGAGATCGAGCGCGTCATTCAGACGCTGTGCCGCCGGCGCAAGAACAACCCGCTGCTCGTGGGCGAAGCAGGCGTCGGCAAAACGGCGATCGCCGAGGGGCTCGCGCGGCGCATCGTCGAGGGCCAGGTACCGGAAATCCTGGCGAAATGCCAAGTCTACGCGCTCGACATGGGCGCGTTGCTTGCCGGCACCAAGTACCGCGGCGATTTCGAGCAGCGGCTGAAGGCCGTGCTCAAACAATTGGTGGACAACCCCAACGCGATCCTGTTCATTGACGAGATCCATACGCTCATCGGCGCCGGTGCGGCTTCGGGCGGAACGCTGGACGCCTCGAACTTGCTCAAGCCCGCGCTGTCGACGGGCGCGCTTAAATGCATCGGCGCGACCACCTACAACGAGTACCGTGGCGTGTTCGAGAAAGACCATGCATTGTCGCGGCGCTTCCAGAAAATCGACGTGACCGAACCCTCGATCGAAGAGACCGTGCAAATCCTGCGCGGCCTAAAATCGCGTTTTGAGGCGCACCACGGGATCAAGTACAGCGGCAACGCTCTCACCAGCGCGGCGGAGCTTTCTGCTCGCTACATCAACGATCGGCACCTGCCCGACAAGGCGATCGACGTCATCGACGAAGCCGGCGCCGCGCAGAAGATCCTGCCCAAGTCCAAGCAGAAAAAGGTCGTCGGCAAAACCGAGATCGAGGAGATCATCGCAAAGATCGCGCGCATCCCCCCGGCTTCGGTTTCCCAGGATGATCGGGCCACGCTCAAGAACCTCGACCGTGACCTGAAGGCGGTGGTGTTCGGCCAGGACAATGCCATTGAAGCGCTGGTCGCGGCAATCCGGACCGCGCGCTCCGGGCTCGCCAATCCGCAGAAACCGATCGGGTGCTTCCTCTTCAGCGGACCCACCGGCGTCGGCAAGACCGAGGTCGCGCGCCAGCTCGCGTATTGCATGGGCATCGAGCTGCATCGCTTCGACATGTCCGAATACATGGAGCGGCACGCGGTGTCGCGCCTGATCGGCGCGCCGCCCGGCTATGTCGGCTTCGATCAGGGGGGCCTCCTGACCGAGGCCGTCACCAAGAAGCCCTACTCAGTGCTGCTCCTCGACGAGATCGAGAAGGCGCACCCGGACATTTTCAACATCCTCCTGCAGGTAATGGATCACGGCACGCTCACCGACAACAACGGCAGGAAGGCCGACTTCAGGAACGTCATCATCGTCATGACGACCAACGCCGGAGCAGAAGCTCTCAACCGCCCGGTCATGGGCTTCACTTCGAAGAAGGAGCCAGGCGACGAGAGTGTCGAGATCAAGCGCCTGTTCTCGCCAGAGTTCCGCAATCGGCTCGATGCGACCATCTCGTTCAAATCACTCGACCACGATATCATCCTGCGCGTGGTGGACAAATTCCTCATGCAGCTCGAGGCGCAACTTCACGAGAAGAAAGTCGAGGCGGCCTTTACTGACGCACTGCGCGCGTATCTCGCCAAGCACGGCTTCGATCCGGCAATGGGAGCCCGGCCGATGTCGCGTCTCATCCAGGACACGATCCGCCGTGCGCTGGCCGACGAGCTCCTGTTCGGCAAGCTCGCCAACGGCGGCAAGGTGACGGTGGACATCGACGAAAGCGGCAAGATCGAGCTCAAGTTCGTGGAGGACAAGGTCTCCGAGGTCGCGTCGGAAACCTGATCGGCTCCACGCTTTCTGTAGAAATGGGCTGCCGCGGGCAGCCTTTTTATTTCGCCCCAGCTCGGCTCTTGACAGGGTATCCGGCGCCGTGGAAACTCGGTCGGACAGCAATATTGCGCCGCCGAGGAGACACCATGATCCGTCTGCTGCTTGCCGCCGTGCTCCTCGCGGGCGCGGCCCTTGCCCTGCCCGCCCTTGCGCAAGGCGCCGATCCCAGCTTCGAGCGCAATCTCGCCGCCGCCTGCGCCAACTGCCATGGCACCAACGGAGTGAGCCAACAGGGCATGCCGAACCTCGCTGGCCAGCAGAGAACCTACCTCGTCCAGCAGATGAAGGATTTCAGGTCCGGCGCGCGCCCCGCGACCCTCATGCATCAGATTTCGAAAGGCTACACCGACGAGCAGATCGAGGCGCTGGCCGCGTTTTTCGCGGCGCAGAAAGCGAAATAGGGGCAATCATGAGCCAGTTCACGCGACGCAAGTTCATCAAGGCCGCGGCTGCGGGCGCGGCCGCTTCAGCCGCTTCTTCCGTCATTTTGGGCTGCACAGCAGCCCCTGAGGCCAGGAAGCCCGTCGGCCGCGTCATCGTCATTGGCGGCGGCTATGGCGGCGCCACAGCGTCTAAGTACCTGCGCATGTGGAGCGAGGGCACGATAGAGGTATTCATGATCGAGCGAAGCACTGAGTTCGTCTCCTGCCCGATCTCGAACCTCGTGCTGGGGGGAAGCAAGCAGATGGGCGACATCACGCGCGGCTACGCCGGACTGCGCGGATATGGCGTGCAGGTAATCCGCGACGAAGTGACCGGCATCAACGTTGAAAAGAAGCGGGTCGGCCTGAAACGCATTGAGGACCTGCCCTTCGACCGGCTGATCGTGTCGCCGGGCGTGGACTTCATGCACGATCAGATCGAGGGCTACAACACGGAGGCGCAAAAGACCCTACTGCACGCCTGGAAAGCTGGGCCGGAAACAACCGCGCTGCGCCAGCAGCTGGAGACGATGCGCGATGGCGGCGTCTATATCCTCTCCATCCCCAAAGCGCCCTACCGCTGCCCGCCGGGACCGTACGAGCGCGCCTGCCAGGTAGCTTGGTATTTCAAGCAGGCGAAGCCGCGCTCCAAGGTGCTGGTCCTCGACGCCAACGAAGACGTCGTATCCAAGGGCCCGCTGTTCAAGGCGGCGTGGCGTGATCTGTACGGCGGCATTGTCGATTATCGCAACAACAACGATGTCAAAGCGGTCGACGCGCACGCCATGACCGTGAAGACCGACTTCGACACCATCAAGGGCGACGTGCTCAACGTGCTGCCGCCGATGCGCGCGGGCGATGTCGCGCGCACAGCGGGCCTCGTTACCGCCAACAACCGCTGGTGCGGGGTGGACTGGCTCACGATGGAATCGCTTGCCCACAAGGGAATCCACGTGCTCGGCGATTCCACGCTGTCGGCGCCGGCAATGCCGAAATCGGGCCACATGGCCAACCAGCACGGAAAGATCGCCGCGGCTGCGATCATCGAAATCATGAATGGCCGCCAGCCGAACCCTCAGCCGGTGATCACGAATACCTGCTACAGCTTCGTCAGCGACAAAGAAGGAATCCACGTCGCCTCAGTGCACCGATACGACGCCGGGCAGAAAACGCTGCTCGCGGTGCCCGGCTCAGGCGGTGTGTCGTCGGGACGCAGCGAAATCGAAGGCGGCTATGGCTGGGCGTGGGGGCAGAATATCTGGGCCGATATGCTCGGTTAGTGCAAACCTGACGGTTTGCGCTTCCCTCGCTGGGTAAGATTGGAACAGGGGAAGAGGGAGCGCCCTCTTCCCCCGTTACCCCCAACGCACCGCAGCGATCAGATTTTGCTGATCAGCTTTTTCCTGTACTTCCAAAACCGCCGGTGCCGCGAGCGCTCACGGCGAATTCTTCCACCACGTTCAGCTTGACCTGCACTACGGGGACCACTACGAGCTGCGCGATCCGGTCCATCGGCTGGATCGTGAATGCCTGACCCGAGCGGTTCCACACCGAGACCATCACCTGCCCCTGGTAGTCCGAGTCGATCAACCCCACGAGGTTGCCGAGCACGATGCCGTGCCTGTGCCCGAGCCCGGATCGCGGCAACACCACTGCGGCGTACCCCGGATCGGCGAGATGGATGGCGAGGCCGCTGGGCACCAATTCGGCCGCGCCGGCGGCGAGCGTGAGCGGCGAGGCGATACAGGCGCGAAGATCGAGGCCCGCTGCACCGCCAGTGGCGTACTGCAGCATGGCTTCGCGCAACCGCGGATCGAGGATCTTGACGTCGAGGTTTCTCAATGAGCTGCCTAACGCCCCAACAGCATCTTCGCGATGTGTGCGACGAGCTGGCGCGCAACAACGATCTTCGGTGCGCGCGCGAGCTCGTGTACGCCCTGATCGTCGAACAGCGTCAGCGCGTTGGTGTCCTTGCCGAACGCCTCCTGCGCGAGGTTCGCGGCGAGCAGAGGGATGCTTTTCTTATTGCGCTTGGCCTGCGCATTCGCCTTCATGTTCTCGGTTTCGGCGGCGAAGCCGACGCAGAACGGCGCATTTTTCATCGCCGCGACCTCCCCTAGAATGTCGGGATTCGGTGCCAACTCCAGGCTAAGGCTACCGTCGCCGCGCTTGATCTTGTGCGGCTTGGGATCGACCGGATGGAAATCGGCAACGGCGGCGACGGAAATGAAAACATCTGCGCTTCTTGCCTGCGCCATTACCGCCCGGTGCATATCGCGCGCGGTGAGCACGTCCTGTCGCTCGACCCCCGCCGGCGTGGCGAGCGAGGTCGCGCCCGAAACCAGCGTCACCTTCGCGCCGGCCTCCGCCGCGGCCTGTGCCACGGCGTAGCCCATCTTGCCCGAACTCAGATTGGTGATGCCCCGCACCGTATCTATCGGCTCGTAGGTCGGTCCCGCAGTGACGAGCACCTTCTTCCCGGCAAGCAGCCTGGGACCGAAGGCACCCGCGACTTCGGCGAAGATTTCCTTTGCCTCAAGCATGCGGCCCATGCCGGTTTCGCCGCAGGCCTGGTCGCCGGCCGCCGGCCCGAGAATAACTACGCCGTTCACGCGCAGGCGCGCAATATTGCGCTGCGTGGCCGCGTTTCCCCACATCTCGACGTTCATCGCCGGCGCGACCAGCAGCGGACAGCGCCGCGCAAGGCACAGCGTGGAGAGCAGATCGTCGGCGAGCCCGTTGGCGAGCTTGGCGAGGAAGTCGGCGCTCGCGGGCGCGACCACAATCAGGTCGCGGTCGCGCGACAGCTCGATATGGCCCATGCTGTCGGGCACGCGCGCGTCCCACATATCGGAGTAAACCGGCTTGGACGAGAGCGCCTGCATTGTCGTCGGCGTGATGAACCGGCAGGCGGCGTCGGTCATGACGACGCGCACGTCGGCGCCCGCCTTGACGAAAAGGCGCGTCAGCTCCGCCGCCTTGTAGGCGGCGATACCGCCGGTGATCCCGAGCAGAATCTGTTTTCCGGAGAGACCGGTCATCGCGATTCGTATCTGTGCGTTATGGCGTAAGGGTGCGATTCTAAGGGAAAAACCTCACCGTGGCGATTTCGGACTGGCCGCTTCAGGAACGCCCGCGCGAGCGGTTGCTCGCGCTCGGCGCCCGATCGCTCGCCGACGCCGAACTGCTCGCGATCCTTCTTCGCACCGGAGTCAGGGGTAAGAGCGCGGTGGATCTCGCGCGTGCGCTGCTCTCGCGCTTTGGCTCGGTCGCGGCGCTGCTCGAAGCGGACTCCAGCAGCCTCGCGGAAACGCCGGGCCTGGGTAATGCCAAGCTTGCGCAACTCCAGGCGGCACTGGAACTGGCACGCCGCGCCCTCAAGGAGGAATTGTCCTCGTGCGACGCGCTGTCCTCGCCGCGGGCGGTGCGCGACTATCTCCGCCTTTCGCTCGGCGGGCGCGAGCACGAGGTGTTCGTCGTGCTGCTGCTCGATGCGCAGCATCGAGTAATCGCGTTCGAAGAGCTGTTTCGCGGCACGCTGACGCAGACCAGTGTCTACCCGCGCGAGGTCGTGAAGTGCGCGTTGAAGGCCAATGCCGCCGCCGTGATCTTCGCCCACAACCACCCCTCTGGCATCGCCGAGCCCAGCCACGCCGACGAAATTCTCACGCGCTCGCTGAAAGCAGCGCTCGCGCTGGTGGACGTCCAGGTGCTCGACCATTTCATCGTCGCGGGAACGCGCACTCTGTCCTTTGCCGAGCGCGGACTGCTGTAGGGACTGCTTACCGCAGAGGGCGCGAAGGATGAGCGAATTCCCGGCTTGATATTCCCCGACTTACCGGCCTATAATTCGCCCCTTTCGTTCCGGAGCAGCACATGGCACGCGTCTGCCAGATTACGGGGAAGAAGCCGCAGGTGGGGAACAACGTCTCCCACGCCAACAACAAGACCAAGCGCCGGTTCCTGCCCAACCTGCATTACCGCCGCTTCTGGGTTGACGGCGAGAAGCGCTGGGTGTCCTTGCGCATTTCCACCGCCGGCCTGCGCATAATCAGCAAGAAGGGCATCGAAGCCGTTCTCGCCGACTTGCGCGAGCGCGGCATCGTCTAGTCCGAAGAGCCGCGATAATGCGCGAGAAAATCAAGCTTGAATCCACCGCCGGAACCGGCCATTTCTACACCACCACCAAGAACAGGCGCGCCAAGCCCGAGAAGCTGGAGATGAAGAAATTCGACCCCGTGGCGCGGAAGCACGTGATCTATAAAGAGGGGAAGATCAAGTAGCAAAAAAAACCCGCGATAACGGGCTCTTTGTCTGTGCCGCGGCCTGATCTACATCTTAAGCAGCCGCTTCGCGTTGCCGCTCAGAATTTTCTCCCGGTCCTCGGCGCAAAGCGGCACGCTCTCCATCCATTTCGTTCCGGGCTTGTTCTCGACAAACGGGTAATCCACCGAGAAGAGGATCCGGTCGACTCCCATCTCCATGATGCAGCACAGAAGCGCCGGGTTCGAGAAGTTGCCGCTCGTGGTGATGTAGAAATGCTCGCAGAAGTACTGGCGAAACGACGCGGGACGGTTGCCTTCGCGTGCCAGAGCCATGTCGATCCGCCAGAGCGAGAACGGCAGCGATTCGCCCAGATGCCCGAGGATGATCTTCACGCGCGGATAGGCGTCGAAGACGCCGCTCAGCACGAGCCGGATGCCCTGCGTGGCGGTCTCGACGGTGAAGCCCCATGCCGCAGTGAGCAGCGAGGGAAAATCCTTCAGATAGTCCTTGTAATACGCCTCGACAACGGCCGGGTGAGGCACCGAAGGGTGCACGTAGAGCGGAACATCCAGTACCTGCGCACGCTCGAAGATCGGCCAGAACCGCTTGTCGTCGAAAAAGACCCCGTTGGTGGGCCCGTGCACCATGGCGCCCTTGAAACCGAGCTTGGTGACGGCGCGCTCGAGCTCATCGGCAGCCGCCTTGGGATCGGCCGTGGGCAGCGCAGCAAAGCCCGCGAACCGGTCGGGATGGGCGCGGACCGCCTCATGCAGCCGATCATTCGCCCGGCGCGCAAGCGGAACGGCGGTCTGCGCGTCCAATCGCTGAGTCGCTGGCGCTCCGTGGGAAATGACCTGGACGTCGATGCCGGCCTCGTCCATCTCCTTCAATCGCAGCGTGCCCAGATCCTCCAGTCGTTGGCGCGTCGCGGGCGACGGATCGCCACCGCGGAAATGCCTGGCCACCTCGGCGTCGTAGTAATGCTCTTCGAGCGCGATGATGAATGGTTTCTTTTTCGTTACCATGAATTGCCAATCTCCGATCAAGATTGAACGTGTGCCCGCACTGTATCAGCAGGGGCGGGACGTGTCAGCCCGGCACATGGACGCGCACGGTATTGGGGGGACGAACAAAAAACCCGCCAGCAGCGGGTTTTCTGTATCCCCGCTTGCGCGGGAATGACGACTCTGCTCTACGCGTAGCTGCGCAGCCGGTGCGAGAACTCCACCAGCGGACGGATGCCGCTCGCCTCGGCGCGGTGGCACCAGTCTTGCAGGTGCCTGACGAGTTGCTCGCGCGTGGCGGTAGAGCGCTCCCACAGTGTCACCAGTTCCGCGCGCATTGAGTACACCGTCTGCAGCGCGCGCGACTTCGACAGCCCCTTCTCTAGATCCGCGCGCTCGGTTTCGCCGAGCGTCCTCTCGTCGCGGTGCAGCCAGCGCTTCAGGCTCTGCAGAACATGCACGTCGTGCGGCGCAAAGCGGCGCAGCTTGCCGAGTTCTTCGGCATAGGTCCGCTTAAGCGACTTGGCGTATTTCGCGAGCACGTCGTAGCGGTGGGTAATAACCGCCTGCAATGTCTCCGTATCCACCGCCGGCTTCGCCTCTGTGAAGCGCGGCGTCGGCGCCACCTTCTTCACCTGCACCAGGCCCAGCGCTTCAAGAATGCGGATGTACATCCAGCCGATGTCGAACTCGTACCACTTGTTCGAGAGCTTGGCCGACGTCGCGTACGCGTGGTGGTTGTTGTGAAGCTCCTCGCCGCCGATGAGAATGCCCCAGGGCACGATGTTGGTGCTCGCGTCCTCGGTTGACCAACTGCGGTAGCCCCAGAAGTGGCCGATGCCGTTTATCACACCGGCCGCCCAGAACGGGATCCAGACGATTTGCGTGAGCAGTATCAGCACCCCCGGCACGACGCCGAAGAGCACCACGTCCGCGACGCCCATGGTCGTGATGCCGAGGATCAGGTAGCGGGAATAGATGTTGCGCTCGACCCAGTCGTCGGGCGTGCCGTGGCCGTAGCGCTCGATGGTCTCGCGGTTGTACGCCTCTTTAACATACAGGAACACCCCGCCCCAGAGCACGCGGTTGATGCCCACAACTTGCGGACTGTGCGGATCGTCCGGCGTTTCGCATTTGGCGTGGTGCTTGCGATGGATCGCCGCCCATTCCTTTGTCACCATGCCCGTCGTCATCCACAACCACAAGCGGAAGAAATGGCTCACGACCGGATGCAGCTCGAGCGCACGGTGCGCCTGGCAGCGGTGCAGGAACACCGTCACGCTGACTATCGTGATGTGGGTCAGGAACAGGACCGCAAGAATGAGGCCCCACCAGGGGAGGTCAAATACGCCCGAAAACAGCGGGTTGTCCATTGGACTCCTTGTATTTTGCCGCGGATTTTACGTGAATTTCCGCAACAGGCAACCGATACTTTACCCGAAACCGGAGGTTTTACCGTTATCAAGTACTTGCGCGAGGTTTCGGGTCAATTACTCGCGTTGCTTCAATTCCTTACGCGCTGCGCTCGAAAACGGCGGCGAAAAATCCGTCGGTGCCGTGCCGGTGCGGCCAAAGCTCGAGGAATTCGCCAGTATCGAGCTCGATTCGCTCCTTTCTTAGGACCTCGCCCGCCGGCCGCAGCGCGAATTGCGGATTTCCCGCTAGAAATTTCTCGCTGATGCGCCGGTTCTCCTCGTCGAGAATGCTGCAGGTCGCGTACACCAGCCGCCCGCCGGGCTTTACCAGCCGCGCCGCCGCGCCAAGAATCGCATTCTGCTTCTCGGCCAGTTCCGCCACGTCCCGCGTTGTCTGCCGCCATTTCATATCGGGATTGCGCCGCAGCGTGCCCAGTCCGCTGCAGGGTGCGTCTACCAGCACCCGGTCGATCTTGCCGGCGAGACGTTTCACGCGCGCGTCGTTTTCGCGTTCGATGCGCTGAGGGTGCACATTGGACAGCCCCGAGCGCGCAAGCCGCGGCCTGAGCTTCGCCAGGCGCCCAGGCGAGACATCGAACGCGTAGAGCCGCCCGGTCGAGCGCATCAGCGCGCCCAGCGCGAGCGTCTTGCCGCCCGCGCCGGCGCAGAAGTCCACGACCATCTCGCCACGTCTGGGAGCGACGAGGTCGCAGACCAGCTGGCTGCCCTCGTCCTGCACCTCGATGCTTCCGTCGAGATAGAGCGGATGCCGGTTGATCGAGGGCTTCGTTTCGAGTCTGATTCCCGCAAGCGAATAAGGCGTGGGCACGCCGCGCAGTCCGTCCGCGGCAAGCCGATCGACCGCCGCCTCTCGCGTCGTCTTCATGAGGTTTACGCGCAGATCGAGCGGAGCGGCCTGCAGCAATCCCTTCGCAATCCGCAGCAGGGCGGCATCGTCAAACCGCGGCCGCAGCCGCTCGAGCACCCAGTCGGGAAGATCGCATTCGATCTCGAAGGGCTGAGGTGCGCGCGCATCGCCCTTGACCACGGCCAGCCATTCGGTCTCGTCCCCCCGTAGCCAGGGTTCGAGCTCTCGCAGGTTCGCGCCCAGCAGCACCGTCCACGTCGCCAGCACAAGGCGTCGCGGCGAGCGCGTCGCGGCGGCACGCTCGAGCAGCCTGCGCCGGCGCAGCGCTGCGTACACGGATTCAGCGACGACGGCGCGGTCGTGCTGGCCGATTTTCGGGTGCGAGCGGAAGAACGCTGAGAGCGTCGAGTCTGCGGGTTGCTCTAGGGGCAGCACGGCGGCGAACGCCGCGGTGCAGGCGTCGAGGAGCGGGCGCGAGAAGCGCATCAATTGCCAATGCGCGTGAGGACCTGGTCGGCGCGGGTGCCGTCCTTGTCCACGACGAGGACGCGCACTGGCAAATAATCGTGCTCGCTCGCGAACCAGATTTCAGTGCTCTTGTCATCGGGACCATCGCGCTCCTTCGCGATGTGCAGCGTCTGCATCTCGCCGGCGGGCGTTGTCAGTTTCTCGGTGCCGACTACGTTGAAGCGGAACGGCGTCAGCCCGCGGCCGTCAGCGCGCACGATTTCGAACACCTTGCCCGCGGGCGGAATAAATGAAAAATTGTACGCGAGACTCAAGGGGTCCTGCGCCGATGCCGGCATCTCGATCGTTTCCGTCCTGCCGTTTCTCTCCTGCGTCAGCGATCGCGCGCGCCAGTCGAATCTGGCCCTTACCGGAGATCTGCTTCCGCGCTGGTCGAGAAATTCGTCCGGCCTGAGACCGCGCGGCGTGATGCTGCCGCGGCTGGTGCGCTTCAGCACCCCTATCAGCGCCAGGATTCCCTTCCCTCTCACTTCGGAAGTAATTGCGTAGGAATTGCCGTCGTGCTCCAGAGTCTCCACCACCTCGCCCTTCCCGCGAATCATGCCGTCGTATGTAATTTCATAGGTAAGCGTTACGCGGGGCGGCGGCGCCGCCTGCGCAGCAACGGAACACAGAAACAAAGCAAACAGGGCGTTTCGGCGGTACCTCATGGCGCTCGGAATCATTCTTCGGAAAGCAGCGTTTGTCTGGCGTCTGCTGCGTTAACGCGCACGGTCCCGTTTTCGACGACGAGCCTGTCCTCGAGGAACCAGCGCACGGCGATCGGATAGATTCGGTGCTCCTGGCTTAGAACGCGGGCAGCGAGCGATTCTTCGGTGTCGCCCGGGCGAACAGCCACCTCGGCCCGGATGATGACAGGCCCGCGGTCGACCTCGGGGGTGACGAAATGAACCGTGCAGCCGTGCATCTTTACGCCTTCTTCGATTGCGCGCCGGTGCGTGTGCAGCCCGGAAAAAGCCGGCAGCAGCGACGGATGGATGTTTATCAATCTGCCCTCATAACGTTTCACGAAACCCTGCGTGAGCACGCGCATGAAACCGGCGAGCGCGACGAGATCCGGCGCATGACCGTCGATCGCCTTCGCAAGCGCGGCATCGAAGGCGTCGCGCGCAGGAAATTCGCGGTCATCGACCACTGCGGTGGGAATACCCGACTGCGTTGCAAACTTGAGCCCCGCGGCGTCGGGGCGATTGCTGATTACCGCAGCGATACGCGCGGGCAATTGTGCATGCACGATCGCTTCCATGTTGCTGCCCCGGCCGGAGATGAGGATGACGATGTTTTTCAAGCCGTTATTGTACCGATCAATGTTTCGAATTTTTGAGCGTTTTGATTGCGGCTCAATACACCCGCTCGACCCGGTACCCTTGCTGCTCGATCAGCGCCAGCACACCCTCCTCGCCGTAGAGGTGGTTGGCGCCGATGGCGATGAAGGCCCTTCCCTCGCGTAGCGGCATGAAGAGGCGGTGCGCCATGACTACGGAGCGGTTCTCGACCACGCGCCTGAAGAGGATGCGGTAGTGCTCCGCCATCTCCGGAAAGCGAGCCGCAATCCTGTCGTTCACCGCGTGCATGCCTTGCAGGTCGCGCTTCATCCATGCCCGGATGATTGACTCGACCATCGCCGCGAGATCGTCGCGATGCGCGAGCGCGTGCTTCAGCAGCTCGACCTGAGAGTCAAGCGGAATTTGGTCGAACGCCGAGATCTTCTCCTCGATGCCTTCGAGACCCATCACACGAAGCCGCCGCCCCCGCGCCAGCGCGAGCAGCTTCTGGTCGAGCGTCGTGTTCTCATAATCCTCGGGCGTGACGGTGAAATTTGCAAGCGCTGCCCAGGGCTTAATGCGCTCGATCACTTCGTCCGGGACCTGACGCTCGCGCAGCATGGCAGCGACACTCGCGTAGGCTTCGGCGCCGATCAGCGGCTCGAGCCTGCGCCCGTCCTCGAACTGCGCCGCCTCGAAGAAGCGCGCCGCCTCGCGCTCGCCCTGGACGCTCTCCATGTAGTAGCGCTTCGAGCGTGCCAGGGCACGGCTGACGACATCCGGAATATCGAGCACGCGCGGGTCGGAGACGTGAATGGTTCCAAAGATGTAGCTTGGCCGAACGCCCGCCTTGGACACGCGCCAAAGCAGGCCGTGGCTGAATTTCTTCGCCGGCGGGGCCGATGCCGCGATGCCCGGCGTGGGCGCCGCGCCGAGCGTAAGGCACAACGTGACGAGCAAAACGCGACACGTAACCGTTCTTATTCCTGATTTGGCTCGCAGCACTCCGCCGTTCATTTCGCGCGCCCAACGGCGGCCTGCGAGAGTCCCGCCAGCGGCTGGAGGCCGTCGGCTTCGAACAGCTCCTGCAATTGCGCAGCGGCTTCCTTTGAAGTCTGGATAAGCTGTGCTTCGTCGTGCTGCACCGCGTATTGCGCTTCGAGCCGCTCCTCGTCGTGCCGCTTGAACAGCGCGACCGCGCGTTCGGAAGCCGCGATTCCGAATCCCAGACTGAGCAGCGCGTGGCGGGCCATGTCGAGGCTCGCAGGGAACGTTTCGCGGTAGATTACTTTCACCCCGAGGTCGCGCAGACGGAAAAAGTGAACGCGATTGCGCGCGCGCGCAATGATCGGAACCTGCGGAAAATGCCTGTGAACGACCGCAGCGGCCCTCACCGAAGCCTCGACGTCGTCGATCGCGAGAACGAAGAGCTTTGCCTCGCTAGTCTTCGCCGCCTCGAGCAGCTCGAGCCGCGAGGCGTCGCCGTAATAGACCTTGCTGCCGAAGCGCCGCACGAAATCCACCTGCTGGTAGCTCGCCTCGAGCGCGGTGAACGGCACGCCGCACATGCGCAGCACGCGCGAGACGATCTGGCCGATGCGCCCGTAGCCAGCGATGATGACCGGATTACCGGGTCCGGAGATCTCGTCGAACTCGGGCGCCGCGTGGCGCTCGAGCCAGCGCGCAAGAGCGCGCTCGTGCAGCCCGATGGCGAGCGGGGCGAACAGCATCGAAACAGTGACGACCGCGACCAGCATCTGCGCCGCGCCGCTATCGAAGATTCCCAAGCCACCCGCAGCCGCGAACAGCACGAAGGCGAATTCGCCGCCCTGCGAGAGGGCCACGGCAAGGCGCTGGACGGCGTCATTTGGCCCGCCGGCTATCCTGCCGATCGCGACCATCACGGCGAACTTGACGAGCATCAGGCAAAGGGCAAGGCCGAGCACGGTGAGCGGCTGATTCCATACGAGCGCGAGATTCGTGCTCATGCCTACCGCGATAAAGAAGAGTCCGAGCAGCAGCCCCTTGAATGGTTCGATGTCGGCCTCGAGTTCATGGCGGAATTCGGAATCGGCGAGCAGGACCCCGGCGAGGAACGCGCCGAGCGACATCGACAGGCCGATTTTTCCCATGACAAGCGCGGCGCCAATCACGAGCAGCAACGCCGCCGCCGTGAATACCTCGCGGCCGCCGTAGGTCGCGACCGCCTTGAGCACCGGGCGTACCACCAACCGGCTGGCGACGACGACCACCGCAATCACCGCCAGTCCCTTTGCCGCCGCCATCCAGCCGCCCGAGGTTTGCGCTGCGGACCCGCTCAGAAGCGGCAGCAGCGCAAGTATCGGGATCACCGACAGGTCCTGGAACAGCAGGACGGCAAACGCTTCGCGCCCGTGGCGGGTGGCGAGCTGCTTGCGCTCGGCGAGCGAGGCAAGCACCAGAGCCGTGGATGACATCGCCAGCCCGAAACCCGCTACCACCGCAGCCTGCCACGAAAGCCCGACCGCGAGCGCAGCGAGCGCAAGCACGATCCCGGTCGCGAACACTTGCGCACCGCCCAGCCCGAACACCGGCCGTCGCAGCACCCAAAGGCGGCTCGGCTGCAGTTCCAGTCCGACCAGAAACAGGAGCAGCACCACGCCGAATTCGGCGAACTGCATGGTGGACTGGACCTCGCCGATCATGCCCAGGCCCCACGGGCCGATCAACATACCCGCGCCGAGATAGCCGAGCACGGCGCCGAGCTTCAGGCGCTGGAACAGCGGTACGAGCAGCACCGCGGTCAAAAGAAAGATAGCTGCCTGTTCGAGGAGGTGCATGGCGATGACCGGGAGGAAGGT